>JAICXG010000257.1 GCA_025980625.1 Chthoniobacterales bacterium | reverse complement strand
GCATTGCTGACTGACGCAATCGAACGATCCTGGCGAATGACAGCGGCCATCAATCGTGTCTGGGTGCACACTTGCACACGCGACCATCCGCGCGCGCTCGCCAATTACCAAGCGCGAGGGATGGTGATTTACCGAGTGGAGGAAGAAGCGCAGTAGCGTTCGACGCGGAGCCGCGACTTGGAGGAAGGTGCGCCGGCACATTGGTCTTTCTTGATAACCGAATAGGCTGCCGTCCCAAAGAGAAGAGCGGCGCCGAAACGAGTAAGAGCAGGCGTTTTTCCTCGCGCTGAAATTGTGATTGACGCTCACCGGCATTTCTGCCGGAATCCGCTCCACGATGAAAACACAAATTGCAGCAGCAGCTATGGCTCTGTCGCTGATGGCGACAGCGGCCTGTTTTGGGACCAGCCCGCAGATGGGTACCTGGAAGCTTAACGAGGCGAAGTCAAAGTTTGCGCCCGGAATGGGCAAGAACAGCACGGTCATCTACGCAGAGCAGGGGGACAAGATCAAGATCACGGTAGAAGGCGTAGACAAAGACGGGAAACCGCTCCACGGCGTTTGGATCGGTAAATGGGACGGAAAGACCTACCCATCGAAGGGCAATCTGACTTGGGACTCCGCAGCCTACAAGATCGTAAATGACCACACAAACGACATCACTACGATGAAGAATGGTAAGGTCATGTGGACCGGCAGAATCACCGTCGCGAGGGATGGCAAGTCACGCACCGTCACCGTCAATGGGACGGATGCGGAGGGGAAGAAGTTCCGATCCAAGGTGGTCTACGACAAGGCTTAGGTCGGAGCCAAGCGGTCAGATCTTGGAACTGAGAGTTGCGGCCCGAGATCGCGCCGCGGTGATAACTGCTGCCCTAACGCATAGGATATACTCTGCCATTCCAGGTAATTGCCGGTGGAGCGCTGGTTGATTTGAATATGGATAGGTAGTTTCGTGACTGCTGAGCGGCTGCGGCGTAGCTAACTGCAAAAAGGTGGGGTGAGCCGGAAGGTCAGCTTCAAGTTAGTTCGGACAAAAGGGCGGATCGGACCACCGGCAATGAAACGCACCGCACTTATTTTTGATCTGGATGGTACACTGGTCGATAGCGTGCCCGATCTGCGTGCTGCGCTTAATCGGATGCTAGGTGAAATCGGCGGTCGCGAACTCGCACCCGTCGAAGTCCGCGGCATGATTGGCGACGGAATGCGCGCGCTGGTCGACCGCGCCCTGGCTGCAACCGATTCGGTTGCCGAGGTCGAAAGAGCGCAGGACCGCTTTCTCGAACTCTACCAAGCCGCTCTTGTGAAGTTGAGCCGGCTCTATCCCGGAGTCGACGAAACGCTTCAGTCGTTAGGCGCCGCCGGAGCGCTCCTCGCTATCTGCACCAACAAGCCGCAGCGAGCGACCCTTGGCGTGCTCGAGGGATTCGGAATCGACCGATATTTCAACGCCATTCTCGGCGGTGACGTCGTGCCTTTCCGAAAACCGGATCCGCGTCATCTGCTCGCGGCGATCGGAGCTCTCGGGGCCCGGCCTAACGAAGCAGTAATGATCGGTGATAGCGAGAATGATTACTCCGCCGCCCGCGGAGCTGGCACCCCCATCATTATGATGCGTTACGGCTACCTGCGAGTGCCGCCCGAAACTCTCGTTCCCGACTCATGGCTCAATCAATTCTCTGAGATCCCGGATGCAGTGGCGAAACTCGACCGGCCCTAACATATCGAGACCAGTGCAACGAGTTGTGACCTGCTTGAGCTCCTTGCCTTACTTTAGAGACGGCAATATTACCTGCGAAATACGGCTAGAGTGCTGGCATTCTTACTGCCTCGCTCGAACCCCGAGTTCTGCCCTTGCGAGTAACTTCAACGCTGGAAACATTACTCGCGATCAGGACGGCCATTCTTATTGATCCGCATCTCGGCTCAGTCCGTCTCGATTGCCAGGCCAGCCTCACGCTAACCCACCTCGTGCTCGATAGGATCGGGCCACTTATCGGCATCGGGCGTTGTTCGAACACGGTTAATCACTGATCGCACGGCCTGCGGCTTTGGTACACGTAGGATGGCTGCCGCTCATTCGCTTCGCCCTGCGCAACGAGTGCGACCGATTCAGTGAACTGGCGCCGGATCGGTCCTTCCGAGTGCTGCATTTGATCTCCTTGCCCTCAACCCGGATGCGGGCATAATAGACGCCGTTTGAATACCGGTAGAGACATTCGCTGAATTTTTGAAATGCGCCTGTGCCGTTCTGTTGTGCTTTCACTTTTCGGCCCTCTTTTCGCGCGGACTTTCTTCGGTAAATCGGGGGTATAGCTCAGTTGGTAGAGCGTCTCGTTCGCAATGAGAAGGCCAGGGGTTCGAATCCCCTTACCTCCACATCTGCGATTGGTTAGGGCGTTGTCACCGACCCGGGAGCAGCCGGTGTCGTCTGGCGCGCGTTGAGGAATTGGACGATCTGCTCGACCCGTTCGCCGCGGCCGCGCTCAAAGAGCAATAGATATGTTGCGCCTTTATTCTCTGGCGAGAGGACGAGATTTTCGGAGAGGAACTTCGGTTCCCGGCGCGCCACCAATCCTTGCAGTGAAAGAATCCGCGCACGCGCGCGCCAGCCTCGCGCGGGAAAAAAGAGGAGCTTGCTCGCATCTTCATTAGTCGCGACCAGCATGCCTGAAGAATTCGCCGGCAGGCCTGGCAGCCGTTTCGCAATGCAAGGCACAGCCCAGGCAATGGTTTCACCCAGCAGGTTTTCTTTCGAAAACGCTGACGCGTAGCGCGAGGAAAGCGTCGCCGGCAGGCTGGAGGTGGTCTCACCGGCAGCGGGGCCATTCAGCTTTTTCCAGATCAGCCAGAGCTTCACGCGCACGCAGCGCAAAATTTTCGGCGCGAGATAGAGGATGATTGAGATGAAGAGGAGGAAAACCGCGAGCGCGAGGATAGGATTGAAATGAATGAGGGCGAGCCCGCCAATCACGACCGCATCTTCAAAAAGACTTAGCCCGATGTTCGAGAACGGTTCCGGCGACGCATTGGTCATGAGGCGGGTTGAAGCCTTGGCCGAATGAGTCACGAGGCTGGCACCGCCGGCGGCGAGCGCGATCGCCACATCGAAGGCCGGGCTGGGCTGCCCGAGCACGCGAATCGCGAGGAGCGCGCCGCCGATCGGGCGAATAATGGTGTGCACAGTGTCCCAGGCGGAGTCGACCCACGGGATCTTGTCGGCAAAGAATTCCAGCACATACAAGGTGCCGGAGACCCAAAGAATGAGCGGATCACCCAGCACGGCGAGCGACTGATAATCCTGCCCCAGCACGATCCAGTGGAAATGAATCGCCAGACCCGTGGCAAAGACCGTGAGGTAAAGATTGAGGCCGGCGAGGCTGGCGAGACCGAGCGCGACGCCGAGCAACTTGAGCTGGTCCACGCCGCAATTATGCGAGCGCGCGGGGTGAAGTCACGTCGTTTTGGCTGCTTTGAGTTTGCGATGGCGGCGGAGCGCTGATAACTCCTCCGCATGCTCGACATCCGGCTGATTCGCGAACAACCCGACTTTGTGAAAAGCCGGCTCGCGACTCGGGGCGGCGGTGACGAGGCAAAAATCGACGAACTGCTGGCGGTCGATGGGCAGCGGCGGAAAATGGAAACCGCGCTCCAGCAATGCAACGCCGAGCGCAAGCGCCTGAGCAAAGAGATCGGCGCCGGCCGTGGCCGGGGCGAAGAGAGGAGCGACCTGGAAGACCGCGTGCGCAGGATCGGCGACGAGATTGCCGAACTCGTCAGGCAAACGGCCGTGGCGGAAGAACGACAGCGCGATTTGCTCCTCAACATCCCGAACCTCCCGCATTCAGAAGCGCCGATCGGGACCACAGCAGCGGACAATCCGGTCGTTCGCGAGTGGGGTGAGAAGCCGGAGTTCGATTTTCCGGTACTTGATCATGTCACCCTGGGTACCAGGCTCAAGTTGTTCGATCCGGAACGCGCGACGAAGCTGAGCGGGAGCGGCTTCATCTGTTTCACCGGCGCGGGCGCACGCTTGGAACGGGCCCTGATTCAGTTCATGCTCGATTTGCACACCCG
>JAICXG010000144.1 GCA_025980625.1 Chthoniobacterales bacterium | reverse complement strand
GGATGCGCCGCCACAATCGCGGCGCGCTCCATCCGGGCATAACAATCGGAATCGAGAAAATAGATCCTACCGCCGACAAAAACGTCCTGGTAATTGGCGCCGCGGGTGCAAAGGATCAGCGCGCTTAAAATCGCGACTTCAGTGACGCCGGCGGCAGTGCGTTTCACGCGGCGTTTCTAAATCCAAATTCGGAATTCGAAAATGGAGAATCGAATTGGGCCCGCCAGGATTCGAACCTGGGACCAAGGGATTATGAGTCCCCTGCTCTAACCGCTGAGCTACAGGCCCGTGAAAATCATGAAACCCGATCGCAAGAGAGTCGCCTCTCGACGTTGGACAAAAAGCCAAAGGTTAGAATGTGATGCCTCACAAATCCAGCCGCTACTATACGCGCCTTCTCCAATAATAAGGACGCGCGGCAGAGCCTGTGCAGCGATCGCTTTCGCTCGCGAAGCAATACGTATTTTCCGCATGCAAGGCGTACGCAGAAGGGCGGAGGGCGCTTCGGGAAGCACCCTCCGCCACTGCAAACCTGTCTGAAGCCGTGCTTAAGAAGCCGGCACTGCCGCCACCCCCTTGGAAGGGGCTGGGTTTGCAGGCCGCACCACCGTTGCCGGCAAGGTGTAGCTCTTCGTGTTACTCGGCTTATCTCCCGTGGTCACAGTTACTCGGGCAATAAACCCATGTTCCAGCCCAGTCGCGTCAGCGTAGCGACCGCAAATGAATCCGTCGGCGTTGATGCCGTTCAGAGAAGTGAAGGTGGAACCCGGGAAGTCGAAGGTCACGAAGTCGCCGGGCGTTGTGAAGAAGAGCCCATGGGTGACCCCGGCCTCATCTGAGTATCTGCCCACGACCCAGTTCGAGTTATTGTTGCCAAACAGAATCGTCCCGGTGGACCCAGGCGGGTCGATCGGAAAGGTCAACGTTCCGCTACTGTCGCGCAGATAGCCGTGGGTAAGACCGTCTCCGCCGATGTAATATCCAGTCGCCTGATTGGAATCGTTTATTTGGTAGGTAAGCGTCGCCGAAGCGCCGGGCACGACGACGCTGGTGATAACTCCTCCGATATCAACGAAGCCCTTTTGAACTCCGTCTGAATCGTCAATGAAGCTCCCAGAAGAGTCACTCGCATTGTTTAGTCCCAGGACAATTTCAAAGGAACTGCTGATGTCGAATTCAAGGAAGTTGCGATGGAAGAGAAAGAATCCATGAAACAGGCCGTCGCTGCCGGTGTAGTCGCCGCAGATTATTCGCCGATTATTGATGCCGCGGACCTCGGTGAAAGCCGCAGCGTCGTTCGGCTCCACGATCGGGTTACTGAATTGCCCGGAGCGCGAGCGGCGGAAACCTTCGCTCGCCCCTGTCACCCCGTCGATAAAGAGCCCGGCACTCACACCGAGGTCATTGATCTTCTGTGGCCGGGTAAAACTGGACCCTGGATAGTCGAAGGTCTCGAGCACGTCGATTGTCGTTGCGCCCGCATAAAAGCCGGCGCACGGCAGGAGTATCAAAACGCTAAGTGTTCGGATAAGAAGACAGATTATTTTGTTCATTGATTTCCTTTCTGATTGCAGAGAAGTGCCTACGGAGTTTCGCCATCCGAAGTCAAGCTTTTCCGCCAGCGGATCGGTTTACAAAATTGACATATTCGTAACAGGAGGGATGGGCGGCGAGTCAGCGAGGAAGCGGCCGGCACAACGCGTGCTGGACTTTTGCCGATCGCGCGATAGAAGCGCCCTCAGACTCATGCCCAGCATCAGCACACCAGGAAAACACCGGCGGATCGTTCTCAAGTTCGGTTCCGGCACTCTGACCCGCGCCCGTGGCTCCGGTCTCGACCTGAAACAATTCGCGCGGCTCAGCGCCGAGGTCGCCGCACTCGTTAGGCAGGGGCACGAATGCGTCATGGTGACGAGCGGCGCAGTCGCGGCGGGGATGAGCGCCCTCGCGCTGGCCGAACGCCCGGGCGATCTCGCGACCGCGCAGGCAAGCGCGGCTGTAGGCCAATCGAAATTGATGCGCGCTTACGAGACCGCTTTTAGCCGCTACAAGTTGAACGTCGCCCAACTCCTCCTCACCCACAGCGATCTCGACAGTCGCATGCGGCGAGAAAATGCGCGCAGTACTCTTGAGCGTCTGCTCGCCGCGCGGAACGTGATTCCGATTATCAACGAGAACGATTCCGTCGCGGTCGAAGAATTAAAATTCGGCGACAACGATCGGCTTTCCGCTGAAGTGGCGACCCTCGCGCATGCCGATCTGCTTGTTGTCCTGACTCAGGTGGACGGATTGCTCGACGAAAAGGGCAAGGTAATTCCGCTCGTGCGCGATATCGACCGGGTCAAAAGACTCGCCGACGGGAGCCGGGGACGCTTCTCTGTCGGCGGAATGACTTCGAAACTCGACGCGGTAAAAATGGCGGTCCATGCCGGCATTCCGACCTTCATCATCAACGGCCGCCGTGCCGATGGCATTGCAGCCGCCGTGGCGGGAAAAAATATCGGAACCCGGTTCCTGGCGCACCGAAAGATGCAGGCTTGAGGCAAGTTCGTTAGGCCGGATTTTGGCTCGCACCGGACAGAGCAAGGAGGAAGTTAGTCTTTGTGGATTTAAAAGCCCAGATTCTCGAGCTTGGCCGACGCGCCCGCGCCGCCTCGCGTGCACTCGCGCAGCTTTCATCGGAGCAAAAAAATGGCGCGCTGCTTTCGATGGCTAATGAACTCGTGGCACGCAGCGAAGAGATTCTCGCGGCGAACGCGGATGACCTGGCACGCGCCCGCAGCGGTGATCTCGGCGGGGCGATGCTTGAACGGCTGAGCTTGAATCCGGCGCGCGTGGAGGCGATGGCCGGCGGAATTCGCGCCGTCGCAGCTTTGCCCGATCCAGTGGGCGAAATGATCGAGCAATGGACCCGTCCCAACGGCATCCGCATTTTCAAAGTGCGCGTGCCGATCGGCGTGATCGGCATCATCTACGAATCAAGACCGAACGTGACGAGCGATGCCGCCGTTCTCTGCATCAAAACTGGCAATGCTACTCTCTTGCGTGGCGGATCAGAGGCGATCCGCTCCAATCTCGCAATCACCGAAGCGCTGGAGGCGGGCGCCAGGAAAGCCGGCTTGCCTAACGACTCGATCCAGCTCGTCCCCCGGACCGAGCGCGAAGGCGTGCGTCTGATGGCGGAGATGGACCGATTTGTCGACCTCATCATCCCCCGCGGCGGCAAAGCTTTGATCGAAGCGGTGGTGAGCGCGGCGCGTATGCCAGTGATTAAACATGCAGACGGGATTTGCATCGTCTACGTCGACAAAGAGGCGGACCTCGACATGGCGGTCAACATTGTAACGAACGCAAAAACGCAACGGCCCGGCGTCTGCAATGCGATCGAGACGGTGCTCGTCGCGCACTCCGTCGCGCCCGCGTTCCTGCGCAAACTCGGGGCGCGACTGGCGGAGAAAAACGTCGAATTGCGGGCGGACGATACTGCGTTTGCGGAACTCTCCGCGCAAGGTTACGAGCGGCTGCGGCACGCCGCCGATGAAGACTGGTCGACGGAATTTCTCGACCTCATTCTCGCCCTGCGAGTGGTCGATTCAGTGGACGACGCGATCGCGCACATCGAGCGCTTCGGCTCACATCACAGCGATTGTATCGTGACACGCGACGAAGCGACCGCGGAGCGATTTCTCCATCAGGTAGATTCGGCCACCGTCTACTGGAACGCTTCGACGCGTTTTACCGATGGCGGCGAGTTTGGCTTCGGCGCGGAGATCGGCATCAGCACGGATAAGCTTCATGCCCGCGGTCCAATGGGGCTGGAGGAACTGACGACCTACAAGTACATCATCCGCGGCGACGGCCAGGTGCGGAGTTAAGGTCTTAGCTTCCTTCACGAAGGCGCGACGCGGCGGCCGGTCATTCTTAGCGCGCGTGCGATGCCAGGAGAGTTGGGGAAGCATCAGCCCGAGCTCACAGAAAGACAAAGGGCACCGAGCGTTGCCGCTCGATGCCCTTGCAATTGTTTGCGAGTTAGCTCGCAGCTTTCCCGGGAGCCGCATAGGACGGCTCCCGGGATCAAGCTTAGTCTGACCCTACCGCATGGGATTGACCTTTCGGCCGCACTCAGGCGTTAAGGAACTGTAACGTCTACTTCGTTCGAGCATCCTCCCCCGTCTGTTTCACACACCTGATAGGTGAATGTCCCAGTCATGGTTCCCAGGCTGTCCTTGGTGCTGCCATCGTCTGCTGTCGTCTGAACAACGACACCGTCACGTATCACGTTGATGTTGCCGTCGTTTTCGGCTGGAGACCAGCGTAGCCCAACGATCGAATTACCATTGCGTGTACGGACGCGCGCCGCAAGGGTGAGGCCCTCAGTGCTACCCCCGATTGGATCCTGATCGATGAAGGGATCCTGCTGCGAAGCGCTGTTGATCGCGATGCGGCCATCCGTCCAGGTATGGATGTGGGCAGCGCCACCCGCAAAGCTATAGTCATAGTCACCCGCGTATTCGGTCACGATACTCGGATCAGGCTGCCCGGGAAGCGGTGTCACTACATCCGAGAACGGCTCATCCGCCATCCAGGTGGCTCCGTTGTCGAGCGACTTACGGGCCCACATTCTGTAGCAGGGGACCGCCGGGTTGCCCTTCGTGCAGGTCGTGGACTCACGCGCGTCATACCAAACTGCGACCAGGCTGCCGTCCGCGCCGACCGAGAGGTTCGGCTGCCACTGAGGACGGGTGCCGGTGTCGGTGTTCAACTGCAAGGGGGCGCTAAAGGTCACACCGCCATCGGTCGAACGAATGTAGAAGACGTTACCGGCGTCACCGTTCGAGGTGTTGCGCGAATCGTAGACGTAGGAAACGACGCCGTTGAGCACCGCAGGCTGACCCCAGCCCATGTGCCGCCAGAAGGACGGGCCGCTGAACATACAGGCGAAGTAGCTGTTGGATGCGCAAGTCGTGCTTCCTGGTCCGGCGAAGGTCGGCCCCGTATAAGTCTTGGTCCACGTGTTGCCGCCATCAGTCGACTTATAGAAAACGTTGGCGCGATTAGTGAGGCCACCGCCCATTTCATTCATGGAAGCGACGTAGACATCGCCGTTCTGGTCGCCGGTGATCTGGACATCGCGCATGAATGGATTAGCCGGGGCCAACTGGCGCTCGTTAGGCCAGGTCAGGCCATTGTCGGTCGAGTATCGGACCATGAGATTTCCACCAAGAGCAAAATCGTTTCGTGAGACATACATCCGGCCATAGAACGGACTGTTCGGATTCTGGTCCGTCCAGCCGGACTCACGGTCATCGCTGCTGCCATTGTGAACGCAGAAGTGCGTCCAGCTGTTGGGATCTGACGGAGTGGTGGTTTTGTAGCCGCCCACACCCTGGCCACCGCAGCCAACATCAAGCCAGATCGCGAACCAGGTCGCGGTCGGGCGGTTGTAGAGCATGACCGGATCGCCCAACGTGTTGGAGAACGGGCTCTGGCCGTTGGTCTTGGTCAGGCGAGTAAAGGTCGCGCCAGCGTCAGTCGAGACTGAGGCTGAGGAGATATTGATCGGGCTGGCGTTGACATTCCGCGAGTCGTTATAAGCCACGACGATCTCGTTGGCGTTATCAGGATTCTGCGCCACGAAGGTCTCCGACTGAGTGATGTGCGGAGAGGTTTCCGTGCCGGTGATTAAGTCGACGTCCGTCCCGCCCAGGAGCGGCGCCAGGATTTGTTGCGCGATGGACGAGCTCCCCTCGAACTCCTCAGATGAGCCGCCTTGGGCTCGGCCGCAGTAAATGGCGAGGGCGCCGGCGCGCAGATTTTCCTGTTTGTCGAGACCGAGCGCGTTGAACTGGCTGCAGTCAAACATGACCGGAATCAATGCAGGGTTGACACTGCTGGTGGATTTGCCTCGCTGTTGTGCTTGAGCCGAGAACTGGCCAATGCAGAGCAGTGCCAGAAAGGCGCCGCCCACACCCAGAAGGAGCCCAATTGAGGTCCGCAGATAAAAGAATGCGGATCGTGAAGGTGATTTCTTTTTTATCATGGTTTTTCTGTTGATGTTGAATTTCTATTGAATGCCAAGAGAACTTCTTAGCCATTCCGAGGCTACCAAGCGGCCACCCGGGTCGTCTTTATCTTTTTTCTTACGATTTCGTCATATCCGCCGCGAACGCCGGCCCGTCCCCGGGGCAAAGATTTGAATCCGCTTTAACCGGTGATCCGAGTTGCCTTGAAAGTGCCGGCCTTTGACGGCTTGGCTCCGGCGGTTGCTGGATTCTGATCAGCGGGAAAAAAGCTGGCCTTTCCCGTTATCGTATTCCCGCCTTTAAGCTTCCCTTCCAAAATCAGCGTGCCTCGCTCAATCGCAATATTCCCGAGCGGAAATTGCACCGGACCTGAAATCCTGAACGATTGCCCGTCGCTCTGACTCCACTGTGCCGATCCTGGGTCTGTCGGCAGGATCTGATTCGGTTCCGGGCCAAGCGGGGGCAGGAAAACTCCTTTCCCGGAAGATCGAAGCTCGAAGCGCAGGGAACGGACGGGTCCACTGCCGAAGCTGATTTCTGCTTTCCAATTGCCGATCACATCTGAAGACCGCGCCGGACCAGCCTGCAGGCCGATCGCTAGCGTTAAGACCACCAATACTAAGGCCGCTTTTGCTCTCATCGAGATCATTATTGCTCCTATTTCACCACAACGCGAGAAGTTGGGAGGAGCAAGAGTATCCCTTGGATGCAGGAGGACGCCGCCTCTGGCGCGTCGCGCCTAATGCGCGGCAACCGCGGCCTTGCCTTTCCGGACTTTCCTGAAAAAGAAGACGAGCGGTGTCGTGATGAGACAGAGGAGGGCAAAGACTCGGAAATTATGGGAGTAAGTCACGAGCAGTGATTGTTGCCCAAGAATGCCATAAAGGATGGCCGGGGCCTGCTTCGCGGCATGCCAGGCGTCTTCGCGCATCGCCAGTCCCTGTTGGATCGCGGCGAGCTTTTGTTGGTAAACGGGACTGTATTGGGAGAAGTGACTAACGAATGTAGCCTGGTTTGATTGCGCGCCACGCGCCACCAGCGTCGTCAACCCGGCGATTCCGATGCTCCCGCCGAGGTTACGCATGAGATTGAAGAGCCCGCTGGCGTTCCCGATCTGGTCCTGCTCGAGTGTCCCCATGCTTGAGGTGGCGAGCGGGACAAAGATGAAACTGATCGCAATCCCGCTTAAGAGTGTCGGCCAGACGATGCTGCTCATCCCGATGGAAAGGTTGATGTTGCCGAAGAGCCATGACGAGTAGGCCAGGCCGACAAACCCTATCGTGATGAGGACCCGATTGCTGATTTTTCCGACCAGCCG
>JAICXG010000192.1 GCA_025980625.1 Chthoniobacterales bacterium | reverse complement strand
TGCGCCTGCTGCACCGGAAGAACCGCGTGCTTTGGAAATGGCGCGCCCTGATAGTTACCGGTCCCGAATAGCAGGGATTGCCAGAAGCGGTACATCGTCTGGAGATGCTTCGGCCAATCCACCTGCGCGGTCTCGTTGAAAATCGGGGCGAGCAACTCGTCGCGGTTCACTTTGTCGTAGAAGGCGTCGACGAGCCTCTCCACATCTTGCGCCGTTTCGATATCGCAGAGCGCATTCATAAGGTTAGATAATTCGCGTTCCCTCCAGGCGCGACCGCGCCGCCTTCATTTTCCCAACGCGCGATCCAGCGATTGATCTCAGCCGGGCAAAATGCGCCGTGAGCAGGTCTATTCTCGTCCGCGGAAGAGAGTCTCGGCAGGGGCGGCTGTTGCGCTTGCAGGAGGAAATGAGGAAAAGGCAAAGTAAGCATTGGCTGATTCATTGGATGGGAGAAAGATACACCTATTCGGGTCGAATCGTGCATCTTTAGTTGCGGGCTGGAGCGATCTTTTGTTCGTGGATTGTCCTATGCGGTCGTCACGTGTTAGAAGGCATCGCCATGTTGCCATCCGCTAAAATGCGATGAACGCGCTTCCTGTTCTCGATCCGCAATCGCCGCAGGCGCGGGCAATTTTTCACCTCGCGATTGTGGCCGGGATTATCTTTGCCGTCATCTTCGCGATCGTTTCTGGAATGGTCGTCTATGCGCTCATGCGCTGCCGCTGGCGCGAGGGCGAAGGCGATCCGAAACAAATCGCCGGCAACAAAACCGTCGAGCTTGTCTGGACCGCGATCCCATTTCTGATCGTGGTCACGCTCTTCGTCCTCACCTGGAAAACAATGGGAGCGGCTGATCCACCGCCAGCGCCGGAGCCGGACATTGTCATTACCGGCCATCAATGGTGGTGGGAGGCGCGTTATTCGAAATCCGGCGTCGTGACTGCAAACGAGATTCACATTCCGGCGGGCACGCCACTCTCCATCCGGCTCGAAGCGGCCGATGTGCTGCATGAGTTTTGGGTTCCGGAGTTAAGTCGCAAAATGACGACCGTGCCGGGCCAGCCGAATAACATCTGGATTCAATCCGATCATCCGGCCACCTATCTCGGGGTTTGCTCCGAGTTCTGCGGAACGCAACACGCCTGGATGCACTTCCTCGTCGTGGCCGAAGCGCCGGCACAGTTTCAGGCCTGGGAGCAGGCGCAACTGGCGCCGGCGAAAATGCCGGCTGGCGGCAATGCAGCACAGGGGCTGGCCCTGTTCCAGCAGACGAGCTGCATCAATTGTCACGCGATCAAAGGCACGGTCGCGACGGCGGGCGTTGGTCCGGATCTGACTCACTTTGCCAGCCGCAAAAAACTGGGCGCCGGGATCGCCGATAACACACCGGAGAATCTGCAGCGTTGGCTGGCCGATCCGCAACAGGTCAAGCGAGGGGTGAAGATGCCTGACTATAAGTTTACTGAGAGTCAGGTGACACAACTGAGCGCTTACCTCGAGACCTTGCAATGAACGAAATCGCGGCCGTTCTCGAGCGCACCGGTCTCTTGTCTCCAGAGGAGCGAGAGCACTGGAAAATGGCCTGGCTCTCGACCGTCGATCATAAGCGGATCGGGATTCTTTATATGATGACGGGATTGGTCTTCTTCGTCATCGGCGGGATAGAAGCGTTGCTCATTCGCCTCCAGCTCGCGGTCCCGAGGAGCACACTGCTCCACCCCGACACTTACAACATGGTCTTCACCATGCATGGCACGACGATGATTTTCCTCGTCGCGATGCCGGTGCTCTTCGGGCTGGCTAACTACATCGTGCCGCTCCAGATCGGGGCGCGCGACATGGCTTTTCCAAGGTTGAATGCCTATAGCTTCTGGCTGGTGCCGTTTGGCGGCATCTTACTTCACTTTAGTTTCCTATCCGGCGGTGCGCCGGCCGTAGGATGGTTCGCCTACGCGCCACTCAGCGAGACGCCTTACTCTTCGCAATCAGGAGTCGATTACTGGGCGCTCTCACTTCTTGTCCTGGGCATCGGTTCCGTCGGCGCGAACATTAACTTCATTGCCACCGTCCTTTGCAGCCGCGCGCCGCAGATGACACTCCGGCGGCTGCCGCTCTTCTCCTGGATGATCTTTGTGAATGCCTTCCTCGTCATCCTTGCCTTGCCGGTGCTGAACGCGGGCCTGGTCATGCTCCTGATCGATCGGCTGCTCAATACTCACTTCTTTCTCATGCCCGGCGGCTCAGCCATCATGTGGCAGCACATCTTCTGGGCCTTTGGTCACCCGGAGGTTTACATCGTAGCAATCCCGGCTTTCGGGCTTTTATCCGAAATCATTCCTGTCTTCTCGCGCAAACCAATCTTCGGTTACGAGTTTGTCGCCGGCTCGACCGTGGCGATCGCTTTTCTAAGTCTCGGCGTCTGGGCCCACCACATGTTTACCGTCGGCCTGGGCCATACGATCGATTTGTTCTTCGTCGCCTCCAGCATGCTGATCGCGATCCCGACCGGAGTGAAGGTGTTGAACTGGAGCGCGACCATGATCGGCGGGCGCATTCATTTCGATACCCCGATGCTCTTTTGCATCGCCGCGCTCGTCCAGTTTCTCCTCGCCGGCCTAACGGGTGTAAGTCACGCCGTCGCGCCGCTCGATTGGCAAACCAAGAACAGTTACTATCTCGTCGCCCATTTTCACTTCGTCTTTGTCGGGCTGATTGTCTTCGCCATCCTCGGCGCGCTGCACTACTGGGTTCCGAAAATGAGCGGGCGCATGCTTTCGGAGCGTCTCGGGAAATGGACCTTCTGGCTCATGGTAATCGGTTTTAACATGACCTTTATCACCCAGCATTTCCTTGGCCTGGCTGGCATGCCACGACGCGTCTTCACTTATTCGGATTTACCGGGCTGGGGCTGGATGAACATGGTCGCAACCGTCGGGACGTTCTTTATGACGGCGGCTTCGCTTCTCTTTGTTTGGAACCTGATTGTCAGTCTTCTCAACGGCCGCAAGGCAACTGACAATCCCTGGAACGCCTGGACCCTGGAATGGGCGACCACTTCGCCGCCGCCCCATGAGAACTTCCGGGCGTTGCCCCCAATCCAGAGCCGCCGCCCGCTCTGGGACATCGCGCATCCCGATCGTCCGGATCCGGTGGTCGGAAGCCGGGGCAGGATCGATCAATTCAAACCGGAGAAAAATAAGACAAGCATCATCTGCTTCATCCTTTCCGAGACCGGCTTTTTCGGCGTCCTGATCCTGGCCTTCCTTTATTATAACGCCAGCCCGCAACCGGGCCCCAACTCGCATGAGTTAGACCTTCTAACCACTGGACTCTTTAGCATCTGTCTTTTTGCGAGCAGCTTCACTATCTGGCGCGCGGAAACCGGACTGCGCAATAATCAGCAGAGAAGGATGATCGGCTGGCTGGGAGCGACCATTGTGCTCGGCGGAATCTTCATCGCGGGACAAGGCTTCGAGTATTGGCATCTCTTCAAGAGCGGAGTGAGTGTGAGCTCGAATCTTTTCGCGACGACTTTTTTCACTCTTACCGGCTTCCACGGATTGCACGTTTGCGTGGGTTTGATCGCGCTCCTCATCCTGCTCGGATTGGCGCTGGCCGGTGACTCCAGAAAAAAACCGTGGCCGGCGCTTGATGCCGTCGGGCTTTACTGGCATTTCGTCGATGTCGTCTGGGTCTTTGTCTTATCCGTAGTTTACATCCTGCCTCGACTTCAATGAACACTCAGCAATTTCTGCTTTCAGCCTGGATGTGGAATCCGGTCGTTCTCGCGATCGCCGCGGCCGCGCTGGCCCTTTATCTGATTGCATTTCGCGCGGCAGATCGGATCGGCTGGTTTGTTCTCGCGCTGCTCGTTTTCCTGCTCACCCTGGTGTCACCGATCAATGCGCTCGCTGATGGCTATCTCTTTAGCGCCCACATGCTGCAACACATTTCGCTCCTGCTCATCGTGCCGGGGCTCTTGCTCGTTGGTCTGCCGCGTTCGTTCTCGCTCAAATGGCGCCCGCGCATCCTGGCTCATCCGCTGGCTGGCTGGATCGCGGGTGTCGGTGCGATGTGGTTCTGGCATTGGCCAACGCTGTGTAACGCGGCAGTTACTTCGCGTTCCGTATATGCTGTGCAGACCGTGTCACTCCTTATCCTTGGAACCTTGTTCTGGAGTCAGGTAATTGCCCCGCGCGAGGCGGAACGGCTCTCACCGCCCGGCGCCGTTCTCTATCTTTTCAGCGCCTGCGTGAGCTGTAGCGCCCTTGGAATCATCCTTACCTTTTCGCCGCTAACCGTCTGCCCGGTTTACGCGATACCGGCGGCCGATCCGCTGGGAATAACGAACATGATCCGAGCGGATTGGGCCATCACTCCGGAAAGAGACCAGCAGATCGGCGGCCTGCTCATGTGGGTGCCAATGTGCCTGATCTATCTCGGAGCGATCTTCGCACAGATCGCACGCTGGTTCGGCGAGCCGGCGCCGGCGCGAACAACCTCTGCCTAACGAACCCAATGGAGTCCAATACTGAACCCTCGCGCGACGACTGGGAACCGCTCCCGGACGAGCATCTTCCACGGCCAAATTATTTCCCGGCTGGCTTGGCCATGGGCACGACCTTCTTCTTTTGGGGATTTATCACTTCGGGAGTCATTCTGGCGGTCGGGGCCGGGCTTTTTATCGCCTCGCTTGCGGGATGGATTTCGGAAATTCGCCGTGAACGAAATCACCCCTAACGAGTCAAGGACCGGCGACGAAGCGCCGGAAGAGATGACGCGCCGGCGTTTCTTCGAGAAGCTCTCGATCGCCCTCGGCGGTCTCTGTGCCGCGATTCTGGGAGTGCCGCTGGTAGGCTTTGTGATTGCGCCGCTTTTTCGAAAGGGGCCGGCGGAATGGCTTGCGCTCGGCAAAGTTGATGAGTTCGAGATCGGCAAAACCGTGAACGTCACGATCACTGATCCTTCCTCGCTGCCCTGGGCGGGAGTGACTTCGAAAAGCGCGGTCTGGTTACGCCGGGTTAAGGAAGATAAGTTTATCGCCTTCTCCGTTCATTGCACTCACATGGGTTGCCCGGTGCGCTGGCTGGCCGACGCCGAGTTATTCATGTGTCCGTGTCACGGCGGAGTCTTTTATTCCGACGGCACTGTGGCCGCCGGCCCGCCGCCCGCGCCGCTGATCCGCCAGGAGGTGCGAATCGCGCACGGACAGGTGGAAATCAAATCGGCTCCAATTCCGATCACGACCACCTTATGAAGCGGCTTGCGATCCAAGCGTGGCAGTGGGTCGATGACCGCCTTGGAATCGCCGATCTGATCGGCCCCGCGGCCAAACACCTGGTGCCGCGGGATGCGCGCTGGTGGTACACCTTTG
>JAICXG010000013.1 GCA_025980625.1 Chthoniobacterales bacterium | reverse complement strand
TACGCGACGAGTAGTCGTGGTCGCGGCTAAAATCGACTCGGGCGTTTCGCTCGTGACGAGAAGCGGCCTGGCGAATGATTGGGTGAGACCTTCTGTGATGTGAACGTGCGGGACACCGGGATCAATCAGCGGATATGTCGTTGACTGGAGCCCGGCAAATTTAGGGCGGATAACTGGATAAGATGTCGGAACCAACCGATCAAAGCTCACCTGAGTTAGTGACTGGGCATAACTGATGTCCTCTCCCTCTGCGGGGTGGGCGCCTATCGCGAAGGCGAGACAGACAAGCAGCCATTGCCAACCATGAGAGGCTCTCATGCAGCGATTTTGAGCAGCTTGTGCGATTAAATGCAAGCCAATTAAATCCACCACCGCCTTCTTATTGGAGATTGAACACTTCCACCAGCGCGACGCCGGTGGTGTCATCTTTGCCTCGCACCACCGCCGTATATGCGCCAGGCGCGAGGGAAGTGATGATCGCGCTTTCTGCGTCGTCCGTCGGAGTAAGTCCGCTCGATTGAATCAGGGTCTCTTGTGAGTCCCGCCAATTGTCGTCACTCATAATGACCACGCCATCGGCATCGTAGAGATCGAGCGTTGGATCCTGTAAAGGATCTGCGATTCCTGAATCGGCCAGCGATGGTCCGATTGCCCTAACGACTATAGTATCGCTTTCTCCGCTCCCGATAATAAATCCCGCGATCAAAACATCGTCACCGGTCTGGACAAAGCCGCGCGTGCTGGTGTTACTAAGTGTGGCAACGCCCGCGGTGTCGAGATCGTAGATCTCAACCAGCCCATTTCCGGTCCCGCTGCTGTTGCCGCTCAAGATCGCGGTATAGCTGCCCGGCGCGAGCGTCGCGACAATCGCAGATTCGAGATCGTCAGTTGGCGGGAGGCCGGTTGCTTCGATTTCGGATTCCTGCGAATCTTTCCAATTATCGTTACTCATGAGAAGGGTGTCGCCCGAGAAGAGATCGAGCACCGGATCGGCCAGGCGATTGGCCAGGGGCACGCCATTGACCGCCAGTGAGGGTCCCAGCCCCCTAACGAGCACCTCCTTCGCATCCGTGCCGGTGATGATGAATCCCGCGATGAGCACATTGTCGCCGGTGCCCACGTCGAGGCGCGTGGAAAGATTGAGTGCCTGGGCCGGGGGTAGCGCAGTTCCTTCCAAAAGTGCATTAGCCTGGGCGGCGATCTGATAATGCCCGGCGGTGGTCGGGTGAATGTCATCCCAAAAGAGATACTCATCCGGATCAACATCTGCACCCTGCGCGCTGTCAGTCACGTTAGTGAAACCAAAGTCAGCCGGATTGGTAGCGAGCCGGTAAAGGAGTCCATAAGCGTCGAGGCGATAAAGAGTGATCGTGATGCCTTCGGCGGCCAAGGTAGCGACGGAGGCGTCAAGATCGGTATTAAACTCCGAGCGGTATTCTCCTGCTGCGACATTCAAGGCCGTCGCAGTGTCAGCGTCATCTTTGTAAAGCGGGACGAGCCCGAGCGGCGGGACGTTTGCCACCAGGAAACTGCGGGCGCCAGCGCCAGCCAGTTCCTCTACCAGCCCGGCAACGTTAGCGGCCGTCTCAGTAACGTGTGCGGAGCTATCGTCATCGAAAAGATCGTTGCCACCGCCCCAGATAATGTAGAGCGCGGACGGGTCCGGGGTATTGCTGGCGAGATAATCGTCCACCTGCTTCCCGAGGTTATCCACGGTGAGAGTGAAATCGCCACCGCCGAATGGAAGTGGATTATTAATCACCGTCCGATCGCTCGTGCCGCTTGCAGTCGTCGCGCCGCCAAAGGCGTAGTCGAGCCCGCCATCGAGACTGTTCGTCGGGGCCGCCATGCCTAGAAACGTCCGTGCCAACTGCTCATGCCATGTCCCTGCATAGGTGTCGGAACTCGGGTCAGTATCGGAACTGTTGGTAAAACGGCCGTCGCTGTAATTGAAATCGCCGCCCGGATAGCTGATGAAGTACTGGTCCTCCATCAGGTGACGCACGTTGCCATCGTCGGAGAGACTATCGCCGAAGACGACGACCTGGCTGAAGACCGGCGCACTCTGGACCCATTCACTCGAGATGGGAATGAGGAGCAGGATGAGGAGCGTGAGGGGCAAATGGCGCGAGCCAGAGCGAAATAATGGATAAAGGTTTGAGATCATTTTCATGCTGAGTGAAGTCTGTGCACGTACATTCGTCAGCGGTACACATGAATGGATGTAAGTTACTTGACTCCGCGCGCTCGCAATGCGGCGACCGATTTGGTTCCCGGCCAGGATCGCCGGGATGCGGAGGCCTGCGGCAAGCTCGCTCGAGAGAGCGGCGATTCTGTCCAGACAGATCGCGCAGCAGACGACGCGCGGATGTGATGGCGCACCCAATAACGCTTAACCAATCACCGCGCCGGAATGGCGCCGCCTCATCCAGGAGTAAGTGATCCATAGAACGGCGAATGGGACGACCCAGGCTTTGCCCGGGTCGTTCAGGGCAATGGTGACGAGGAGGCCAGCGGCGATCGCGGCACGACTGTCGCCGAGCTTCTCAGCCAGGGCGAAACCCATCGCCCAAACGACGGCACTGAAGAGTCCGCTGGCGAAGCCGCCCAGCATTTGCCGGCCGATCCGAGAAGCGAATAAGGGCGGACTGGCGATGGCAAAGTGAACCGCGCCGATGAAGACGCCGATCACCTGGCCGAAGACAAATCCGCGAGCCCAGCGTCGCCAGCGCATCCCAATGACAAGACTGACAAAGGCAAAAGAAAGAAGGCCGAGGGCAAGTGACTGATAAAGGCGCCCCCGGTGAGCGCTGAACAGGATAACTGTCGTATAAGTTGTAACTGTGACAACGCCGGCAAGAAACGCGACTGTGATCTCGCGCCAGGCAGGGAAAATCCGATGCCGGGGAAAGACCGCAGTAAGAGTAATGAAGCCCCAGGCACAGACAGCGCTGAGGGCAAACGCGTGGCCTAACGAGGCAATGCCGAAGAGGCGGACGGCGGATCCTTCCACGATCGCCTGAAAGGCAAGGATGACAAAGCCGACAAAGGCGGCGCCGATCCCGAGCAGGACGGAGACGAGATATCCCATGCCGATCATGGTAAAGACGGAAGCGACCGCGCTAAGTCCTTCGCCGGTACGGAAGGGCAGAAGCGCAGCGAGAACGATCAGGCTGAGAAGCGCCGGGCAGATGACATAGACCTGGATAAGGAGCGCGCGCAGGTCGCGGTTACGCCGAATCTGCGGCCCGGTAAGATCGATGACTGTGAAGTTAGGCGAAAGCCGCGGATCGATTTGCGTGACATGAGTGCGCCATTGCATCGGACTTACCAGGAGCCAGCCGAGAATCTGCAAGGTCGCCATGACAAGGCTGTGACCGGCCGTCCCAAGCCGCAGTTCCTTCGGCCGAACCCATTGGTCGTCCATCCGTACCCGGGACGGCACCTCGGGCGTTCCGACGGCCCGCCGGTGATAGTTAAAAAGGTGAATCTGTTTGCCGTGCTTGGCCGAGGCGACTCCGATGTCGTGACAATCGACCGCGGTAGGATCGCCTGCCTCCTGTAACTGCCTGGCATAGGCGAGTGACATGAGAATGTGACCGCCGTCGCCAAAATCCATCACCCGTTGGGCGACATTGATCCCGTCGCCGCTTACGTTCATAACTCCGTTGACATCGAGCTGGCGGACGAGCTCGCCGGTATGGATGCCCATGCGGACCTGGAACCCGCCTTCGGTTTCGATCTGTTTGGCGAGATCGATCGCACAATGAATCGCGACAGGGCTAGGACCAAAAAAGACCAGCGCCATCCCATCTCCAGTCGGGGTGCGGATCACGTCCCCCTCGGCCGCTGCTTCCGTCACGGCTGCGCTTTTATTAACAATATCCTGCAGACCGCGAAAGACAGAGATCTGCTCGTCGAGAGCCAGGATAGAATAACCTACCGCGTCCAGGAAAAGGATGTGGGCGGTTTCCAGTTTTGAGTCACTTGACCTATGCAAAGGTGCGGCCGGCAAGGTGTAGCCGGGTGGTGCCTCCCATGGCGCCGATCAGAGCCAGGCGCGGGATTTATGTCAAGATAAAAGAGGCGCTTACGACGCCAGGCAAAAGCGTCCGGCTCACGAACGCTCGTGGCGTTGTAATGAACCGGCTGCTCGAGTGAGGGCGCGCGAGCAGCCGGTTTCAAGTCCTGACTCAGATCAGCCGACTACTCCTTATCGTAGTAAGCCTTGTCGGTATGTTTCTTTCCGCTCGCGTCCGCCATCGTGGTTGTGACCATGCGCGATTTACCGTCCTTGGCGACTTTGATGGTACCGGTGAATACGACCTTGCCGTCCTTCATCCCGGTGATCTTATTTGTATGTTCGTTTACAGCTTTGTAGGCGACCGTATCGAAGAGTGGGTTTCCTTCCACCTTGTACGGTTTGCCATCGAACTTCCCTGTCCAGGTCCAGTGGACTGCCTTGCCGTCTTTGTCAGTTCCATCGACGGTTAGCTTCGTCATGTCACCGGTCTGTTCATAGGTGACGGTGTGATTCTTGGTCGCGCCGGGCGCGAAGTCTGACTTACTCTCGTTAAGTTTCCAAGTGCCCAAATGAGCACTGGCCGCGAAGGTTACGACGGCCGCCGTGAGCCACAGGGCCGCGAATACTAACACTGAATGATTTCTTCTCATGGCGCGATTCCGAGCAGGTTTTTTGTTAGGCGTCAACCTAATAAATTTCGGCATCCGCCGGGTTCGCATGCGCCAAAGCTCGGGCCGGAAGATCAACCTCATTTTGCCTTCACGGCGTGTAAACTTCGGCGCTGCCCGGGCTGCATGATTGCGCTTGTCTAGTCCGCCGATGACCCCATTGACGTTCCAGCCGCCCGCGACCAACTCGACGGGATGCGGGCACGCTGAGGGATTGGGCGGCATCGCTCCTTCGCGCAGGGATATCCCCTAACAATGAACGGTTCGCGCCCGCCGTTTGTCTTTGCTCCGATGCAGTTGCACGGCGAAAGGGCGGGCCTATGATAAGGCCCGATTGAGCATGAAGCGTTTCCTTTCACTGCTCGTTGTCTGCGCGAGTGCCAGTTCCGCTTTCGCGCAAGCTCCGGGTCAAGAGCCGCCGCTCCCGCATTCCAAGAACCTCCTCGACGCGATGATCGCGGCCGGGCCGGTCATGGCGCTGCTCGCTCTCCTCTCGATCTTCTCGGTCATGCTCATCGTCGTTTTCTTTTTCACCATCCGTCGCGGCGCGGTCGTGAGCGGCGGTTACATGGCGACGGCCGATGCGCTGTTGCGCAAACGAGATTACCTCGGCTTGCTCGCGGTCTCGAATCGCCACGGCGAAGCGATCGCGCGTGTCGTGCAGAAGACGCTCGATTTTATGACGAAAAATCCGAATGCCGAGTTCGCCCAGGCACGCGAGATCGCGGAGACGGAAGGCACCCGCGTCGCGACCAGCCTCTACAATCGCGTCACCTATCTCGCCGATATCGCGACAATCGGTCCGCTGGTCGGATTATTCGGCACCGTCATTGGAATCATCCGCGCCTTTGGCGCGCTCGGTTCGGAGCTGGGGCCGACGCGTTATGTCATGCTCTCAAAGGGCATCAGCGAAGCGCTTATCAACACCTGCGGCGGCCTCGGCATTGGCATTACGGCGATGATTTTCTACGCGATCTTTCGTGGCCGGGCGCAGCGCCTTGTCTCGGATTTGGAAGCATCCAGTACCCACATTGTCGCCCTTCTCTCGCTCCAGCAGCCTCGTCGTCGCGAGCGCGCGCCCGCCTTGCTCGAGGATGAATTTTGACGCGATGCGGGTTCCGCGATGCGAGATACGCATCTCGCAACCTACATCCCGAATCCCGCAATGAACTTCCGCAGCCGCACCGCTCCGCAACATCCCGGCATTCAGCTCGCGCCTCTGGTTGATGTCTTGTTGTTGCTCCTGATTTTTTTCCTCCTTACCTGGAACGCTGCCCGGAACGAAAACGAGCTCGACATCAAGATCCCGAAAGCAAGTGCCGCGACCGAAAAAACGGCGCCGATCGGCGATGTGATCGTGAACGTGAAAACCGACGGCAGTGTGGTGGTTAACCGCCGCGTCCTCTCCGGTCCCGACCTGCTCGCCTTACTCAAGAACCTCGTGCAGCTCAACGCCGACCAGGCGGTGGTGATCCGCGGTGATGAAGCGGGCGAATACAAAAACATCGTGAACGTGCTCGACATTTGCAGTCAGGCGGGGGTGACAAATGTTGCTTTCGCGACCGCGAAATGAAGTCGCGCCTAACGACGACCGCGGGATTGGTCGCGGTGGCTGGAGTTATTTTTCCATTCGCCAGCTGGGCGCAGGTGACGCCGCCGCCTCGCTTCCGCGCCACACCGGAGCCGGCTGCGTCCGCGCAAGTTCGCCGGGCGCTTCCGGTGCAGCAGCCGCCGGTCGCGCGCGCGATTCCGGTCGAATCGCCGCCGCCATCTTCCGCGCCGTCCGAGCCAACAGTGCGCCGCGCATTGCCGGTGCCCGATGCGGGGCAAATTGCCGTCCCCTCACCCGCGGCGAGCATTGCCCCGTCCCCCGGCGCGCCGCCGGAGACGCCGGAAGCCCCTGAACAACGTCAGCTCAATTACGCGAACGGACTTTTCGCCCGCAAACTCTACGATCTCGCCATCCCCGAGTACGAAAAATTTCTCGGACTTTATCCCGACTCAGCCGATCGGCCGGCGGCGCTTTTTTATCTCGGCGACTCCTATCGCGCGCTTGGTCGCACGACCCCTGCGCGCACCACCTTTCAAGGTCTGCTAAGAGATTTTCCTGATGACGAAATGGCTGGCCCGGCCTCCTACGGGCTCGCGGAAATTTTCTTCAACGACAAAGACTGGTCGTCCGCGCTCCCGCTTTTTCATCGCGCGGCGGCGAAGGTGAAATCGTCGGACCTCGCCCTTTCCGCGCGCTATTTCGAGGGTCGTTGCCTGGAAAATCTCCAACGCAAAGATGAAGCGCGCGACGTGTATCAGCAGGTCATTGCGGTGGAAAAGTCGAATCCCTTTCGCGACGATGCGCGACTTGCGGTCGGCACGATTTTTCTCGATGCCGGGCGCAAGGAGGACGCGCTCAAACAATTTGAAACGCTCGCCGCCGAGACGAAGAACGCTGCGCTGAAAGCGGAAGCGACGGTGCGCGCCGGTCTCATCGCGCTCGATCTGGCGCAGGAGGAAAAGGCTGACAAGACACTGCGCGCAAAGGCGACGGCGCTTTTACAAAAAGGCCGCAACCTGCCGGACGCGGGACGCTGGAGCGGGATCGCGACCGTCGGTTTGTTGCGGGCCGAGTACCAAGGCGGTCAATACGCAAAACTGATCGCCGATTACGACAAGAGCAAAGCGCAAATGCCAGAGGAAGTACGGCCGGAGATAATGTTGCTCGCGGCCAACAGTCAACGCCAGCTCGGCCGTTATAAGGAGGCGCAGGAGCTTTATCGGCAGATCATCCAGAAATATCCGGCGCGCCCGGAAGCGAAGGACGCGCAATATCAGCATCTCATCGCGCTCTATAACGCGAACGATCCAAAACTCGCGAACGAGATCGACGAGTTCATCAAGCATAATCCGGAGGATGAACATTCCGACCAAACGAAGCTGCTGAAGGCGGAGTCGCTTTACAAAGCGAAGGATTTCGCCGGCGCCGCGGCCGTTTACGCCGGGCTGCGCGACTCGAAACTTTCGCCGCGCCTGCGCGCCGAGGCAGCTTTCAAGCTCGGTTGGTGCAGCATGGAAACAAACCAGCCGGACAAGGCGATCGAGGCTTTCAGCTTTTTTCTCCAGGCTTTTCCCGATAACCCGCAAGCGCCTTCGGCGCTCGCGCAGCGCGCACTCGCTTACCAGGAGACGAAACAATTCGAGCGAGCGCGAAGCGATCTGGAGGAGTTGCTGGTCAAATATCCAAAAGCGCCGGAACGCGAAGCGGCGTTGCAACAAAAGGCGCTCATTCTTGGCCAACTCGGCGACGGCAAGGCAATGGCTGCGACTTTTCAACAACTGCTGAAGGAATACCCGAAGAGTGCGGCCGGGCCGCAGGCGCATTACTACATCGGCAAAGTCGCGTTTGACGGAAAAGATTACGAGAACGCGCTCGCTGAGATGAAGAAGGCGCGCCAGCTCAACAAGGAGCAATACGGCACGCCGGCGGCGTTGCGCATCATGTCGTCGTATTTTTATCTTAAGCAGCGCGACGCGCTCGCGAGCGAGATCGACAAGTTCTATGCAGCCGCGCCTAACGGACAGGTACCAGCGGAAATCCTCGAATGGCTCGGGCTGGAGTTTTACAACGCGAAGAATTATCCCGCCGCCATCAAATATCTCGGTGCGCTCGGCAACGCCGCCAATCTGACGAGCGTGAAGCCCGATTTCTGGTTTTATCTCGGCGACGCGCAGATGAAGGAGAACCAGCCGGCTGCGGCGGAAGAGTCGCTGCAGAAGTTCCTGCAATCAGCGCGCGATCCGGCCGCGAAAGCGAAGGCATTGATCACGCTTGGCGAGGCCAAGATCGGCGCGCACAAACCGGATGACGCGCAAAAGATCGCGGAAAAGATCATGAAGTTGCAGCCGGAAGGGCGAGTAAATGCGCAGGCCCGCTTGCTCGCCGGCGATGTCGAGATGGAGCGGCAACAATTTGAAGATGCCGGCAAAGCCTTCATGAGCGTGGCGCTGCTCTACGACGATCCCGAGATCACGCCACAGGCCCTGGCCAAGGCTGCCAAAGCGTATGAGAAAGCCGGCAAGCCTGACGAAGCCGAACGCGCGAAGAGCCAGCTGCGGCAGAAGTATCCTGATTACGCGGGGAGTTAGGGAGAGTTTGTTCTAGAAGCCAAAGCCATCTTATAAATAGCGCGTCATCCCGAGCGGAGGGCAGCGGAATCGAGGGATCCCGTGGAAGTCACCTTAAAGCTTACGCGCGGGGATCCCTCGACTTCGCTCGGGATGACAGGCTTTTTGGATTTATGAGATGGCTTGTTGAGAGGATTTAGCGGATTGACGCGGATTCGGAAGAAGCGGCGATGAGACCTTCTTCTAATCGGAGTCAAATCCTGTTAATCCTGTCTATCTTCTCTAGAGTCTCAAGCGGGAGCGGGGCGAGAAATTCCTTTGCGTTCTCGATCTGCAAAACCGGCTGGGCGAGACAGGCGGCAAGAAAACTCAGGTCGGGCGTCGCAGCGAGGCCGGCCTGAGCGGTCAATTGCAACGCGGCCAGTTGCCCAACGACTCGTTCGACGCTTTCGCGGCAATTTTTTCTCGAGGTGAAATGCACCGTCACAATTCCCGGCGCAGTCGCTTCGATTTCCGGCGCGAGAGTCGCGGCATGATGGAGTAAAATTTCGCCGGCGATTTTTTCCTGCTCGAGAACCCGACTTCTGATGAGGAGATCGAGACATCGGGCCCGGGCCTGGCTCGGAGTCATTCCCACCGTCACGCCCATTTCTGCCGCGCTTGAAGTCAGTTGGAGAATGGTTGCTTTCGCTTCCTGGTTGTCGAGGAGGGCAGCGGGCTCGGTCCAAAACACCGGCTCGTGGCGCAGAGCGGCCTGCAATTCAAAATCTGGCAGATAAAGCGCGGCAAACATTTCCGTGTTCTCAAGGACGGCGTGTCATCCTGAGGAACGTCCCAATTGCAATCCGCGCAGAGACAAGGGAGAAGATCGGAATTGCATGGGTGAGGTCTTAGCCAGCGGAGGCCATCCTTTCCTCGTTCCTCCATTTGTTAACCTGCGCGCGCTGCACGCGAAACTTCATCTGCGTCTGCAAATTCACCGCCTCGGCATCGAGCTGTGGAAGCCTCCAGCGATTCTCCAGGCGCAGCTTCCATTGCGCGCTGCTGATCATGCTTTGCGGCGTGAAAACCAGAAACGCCGCCGGGGCCGGCTCGACCAGGCGTTGCAAGCGATACCAATTGCTCGACGGAATTTTGCGCAACTCCGCCAGCGGGTTCAGCACCAGATCAAGAATCACGAGCGGGAAATTTCCATCCCGCAACAGCCAATCCGCCGCTTCCATCGCTTCACTCGCTTTCTCGCAACGGACCCAGAGCAGATGTCGCAAGGCGGCCGGAGCAAGCGATTGCGGATCGAACGAATCGCGCCCATCGATCAACGCGATGAAATAGCGCTCACGCGCGGCGCAGCGCAGGAGCGCCGCGATCATCGAGGCGCTCCCCGCATTTGGCGAGGCGTTTGTCAGCTCCGTGATCGCCCCTTTCGTTAGGCCGCCATCGAGTGCCTCGTCGAAATTCGCCAAACCGGTGAGGAGACGGTCCGCTGCCGGCAAAGGCTCCTGTGGAAATTTTTCCGCCAGAAGATTGCGCAGATGGATGATCTTGCCCGCCGCCATATCGAACGATGACACATCCGGAAGATATGTTCAAAGAAACATAACAGGTCACGATGGCACTCCGAGGCTGCGGAAGTCGGGCATCCTGCCTCACTTTCCCCGAGGGAGATACCCGCTGTTCTACGAATTGACCCGCGCCGATCCCTGCTTCCGCACGAGCGAGCGCATCACCCCTTGAATCCGCAACTCGCGCGCCGGAATCAGATTCGGAAAGCGCGGGTTCTCCGCCTTCAAATACGGCCGGCCGCGTTCCACCACATATCGCTTCAGCGTCGTTTCGCCGTCGATCAAGGCCGCGACGATGTCGCCATTCTTCGCCGTCTGGCGATCTTCCAAAATCACAATGTCGCCATCGAGAATATGGGCCCCGATCATCGAATCGCCTCGCACCCGCAGGGCAAAAGTGCGCGCGCTGTGCGAGGAGTTGAGCGAAGCGAGATCGAGCGCGACGTGGCCTTCGATGTTTTGCTCGGCCAGCGTCGCCATCCCGGCCGGGATCTCGCCATAAATCGGCACATCAACTACCCGGCTGTGGGGCGCGGCTGTGACAAGGGCGCGGGCCTTGCGGGCGTGGCGCTGGAGAAAACCTTTGCGCTCGAGCGCGGCGATGTATTGCATCACCGACGTCTGGCTCGCGAATCCGAAGTGTTCCTGGATCTCGCGCGTGCTTGGGGTCAGACCTTTGCTCCGCTGTTCCGATTGAATGAACTGGAGCACGTTCCGCTGTCCGGGCGTGAGCATATGAACATGTTCCTCTGATTTCCTTTCCGGGCAAGCTTTTTGTTAGGCGGTTTTCAGCCGAAAACGTTTTTCCGCCACCTGCTCGCGCAGGCGGGTGAGGTACGAAATCACATCATACTGCCTGATCAGCCTGCTGAGCTCGTTAGGCGAGAGCGGGCTCGAAAAATTAACATCGCGCAGCTCGGTCACTTCCGCTTCATAGCGGCGCGCCAGCTCGCTCCCGAGTTCTTCCAACTTCCGTTCCAATTTGCTCCGTTCCCCGCTGAGTAACGCCCGCGCGAGCGCGCCGGTTGCGTCGGTCTGCTTGAGCAGCCAGCGATCGACGTCGCGCAAAAGCGTTCCCATGTTCCAGAAAAATTCCGCCAGCGCCGCCGGCACATCGCGACCCGCGCTGAGATCCGCGCCCTCCAAAACGAGCAGGTGATGCAACCGCAGCTTCGGATCGCTCAGGACGCGAAACGCCTCGTTCAGCTCCGCGTCCGCCGGTCGCTCGCGCGCGAGGGCGAAATATTTTTCCTTCAGCTTTTCCGGATCGAGCCAGGGACGCCGCGCTTCGCCGAGGAGCGCGAAGTAATCGGTCATGCCGAGAAACTTTCGCCGCAGGAACAGTGCGCGACCGCGTTCGGATTGGTCACCTTGAATCCGCCTTTTTGCAGGTCTTCACTGAAATCGAGGACCGAACCGCTAACGAACAGCGCGCTCTTCGGGTCGACCACCACGCGCACATTCGCTGACTCGACCATGATGTCGCGGTTGGCCGGGCCATCGACCAAATCCATTTTGTATTGCAATCCCGAGCAGCCGCCACCGATGACCGCGACGCGCAACGCGCCCTGAGCGCGCCCCTGCTTTTGCAGGAGTGAAATGAGTTTGCGCGCGGCGGTCTCCGTCACCCTAACGAGACGCTCGTTACCGATCTTGTATTTGACCTCGCCGTTGGGCGCCGCAGTAGCAGACACGGAGGGAATTTACTCTGTTCGGGGTTGATCGCCAGATGCTCTGGCGACGATCATCGCCTCCTGCCGAGATCCGAGCGCTTATCCGATCTTGCCCGGAAACGGACCCGCTGGATCACAGACGGTGAACTCGGGAATGTATTGCGGGAGCAGACCGATCCATCCCTCAGCCGCCCAGCGCGAGTGGGTCGCTGGAGGAGGAAGCAGACGCACGTAAGACATGCGGGTCCACCAGAAATTCCCGCCGAAAAGCCAGCCTCCTTGCAACTCCATCCAGTGGCAACCATAGGCATGATGCGTCTCCAGACTTTGCAAGGCTTGTCGCCAGCACGTCACCGTGTGGTGGGTCATCCGCTCACGCCAGGCGCTGTTGAAAACGGTGGGTGCGGACGCTCCCTTGGTGTGCGCGTAAAAAACAAATCCTTCTGACGCATGACTCTCACGTGCGAGCACACTCAGCGTGACCTGTTCCCAACCTTCTCGAGTCGACCCAATCTCTCTCCACCGGATGGAGTGATGGTGCAAAAACTCACGGACAGCGGCAGTGTTTTCGTCGCTTCCGACGAAACCGATATTTAGGGAAAAATTATCCTGCGCTCCAAGTCCGGATGTTGCCAGAGCTTCGAGATGCTCTTCGACCGGTTCGCGCCACGCTCCATCAGCATATACGTGGTAAAAATGATGAAGCTTTGAAATGCACGGCGGTTGCGGCGGGACTGTTTCTTCGGGTGGTGCAGCCGGGCGGAAACCGAATTTCATCCGGCCTCATTTATGCCAGAGTTGTGGCGACATCTGCTGCCGCGGTGGTCGCGCTCTCCAGCGCCGCGATGTGCTGGAGCGCGATCTCCCCGACCTCCGCGAGCGTGCTGACGTGCTGAAATTTTTCCCGGAGCAATTTGCCTGCGGGCATTCCTTTCGAGTACGCCATCAGCCGGCCACGCATCGAGCGCATCGCGAGATTCTCGATTCCGCATGCCGCGACCGCCAGTTCGCAATGCCGCTGAATCAGGGCCCATTTCTCAATTGGTTCCGGTGGCGGCAACAGTTGGCCGGTCGCGAGATAATGTTTTGTCTGGGAGAAAATCCACGGCGAACTCATCGCGGCGCGGCCGATCATTGCGCCGGCAATCCCGGTTTCGAATTTTCTTTTCTCCACGTCCGCGGCGCTGAAGAGATCGCCGTTGCCGATCACCGGAATGGAAGCGGCGGCCGCAACCTGTGCGATGACCTCCCAATCCGCACAGCCGGAATAACCTTGCGCGCGGGTGCGGCCGTGAATTGCGAGCGCCGCAATGCCTAACGACTCGAGAAGTTTGGCCACGCTCACGGCGTTGACCGACTGGCCGTCCCAGCCGGTCCGAATCTTGGCCGTCACCGGCAGCGGGGCGACTGCCCTAACGACAGCGTCAGCGACTTTGCCTAACAATGGACAATCCTTGAGCAGGGCCGAGCCGCCGTTTTTCGCCACCACTTTGTTGACCGGACACCCGAAGTTGAGATCGATGAAATCCGGCTGCACCCAATCGATCACCTGCCGGGCTGCTTCGGCCATGTGCTCGGCGTTGCCGCCAAATAATTGGACGCCGAGCGGGCGCTCGACCTGGTCAAAATCGAGATAGCGCCGGGTGCGCTCGTTACGCCGGAAAACGCCCTCGGCGGAAACAAATTCCGTGACCAGGACATCGGCGCCGCGCTCCTTGCAGAGCTGGCGGAAAATCTTGTCCGACACGCCCGCCATGGGCGCGAGGTAGAGTGGGAAACCGCCGTTGGAGAACCAGGGAAGCATCCGGATTCTGTAGCTTCGCTCTGGTAGTGAGGCAACTTGCCGCGGTCAAGCCGGCGCGAGGTTTTGCAATAGCTGCGTGACTTCCGCCTGCACGCCTTCGAGCTCATCCAACCGCAACTGCGGATCGGGCACAACGAAGACATCTCCGGTTTTCACATGCTCGTAGATCAGGACACGGCCGCGATCGCGATTCTCGGTCTCGATTTGTTTCAGAATGCGTTTGCGCTCCAGCATCGCGGCCAGCACATAGCAGGCATTGGCGTTCGCGTGATCGCCCGCCGCAACCAGACGCCGGAACAATTCCTCTGCATTTTCCTTCGGCAATGGCTCAGGCGGGACGGGCGGCGGCGGCTCGAAACGTGCGCGCCAAAACGAGAAAGGCTGAAGATTATCGTTGCGCTGTTGCCATGCTTGCTCGCTCAGGTCCTGACGACGAAAACCCTCGCGGTCGCGAAAGAGCAAGGTGTAGAAATTCTCCCCGGGCGCGAAAGGCCGGCCTGTGACCGCGCAGGTCTCGGAGCGATGTTGGATCGACCAGTCTTCGCCTAACGGATTCATCTCGGGCGCAACTTATGCCAGAGCCGGGCGGGATTAAAGCTCGGCGCCTCTCGATTGGTCGCGCGCAGATGGAGGAGATAGATCCCGACGAGGAAAAAAATGACGTTCGGTGTCCAGCCGGCAACGAGCGGCGAAATGCGGTCGCCTTCACCAAGGGCGAGAAAGAGATGAACAAGAAAATTCATCGTGAAGACCAGCCCGATCGCCACCGCCACGCTCGCCAGAATCCCACGGCGGGAGAAGCCGATCCCGAGCGGCGCGGCCATAATGGTGACGACGAAGCAGGTCCAGGGCAGCGCCCAGCGATATTGCAGCTGGGTGCGAAAGGGCGCGAGCAGCGTGTCGGGAAAATCGGAATTATAGTGGAGATATTCCTCCAGTTCGGAGACCCCGAGGAACTCCGGGCGGACATTCGCGCTCCTGAGACGGAAAGGTGTTTCACTCCAGCCGCCGATGGTCAGCTCGGTGTCGATCACGTCCTTTGTGATGTTCCCGGCGAGATCGTAATCGACCACCTTCACCGCTTTCAGGATCCAGTTCTTCCTCACCGGATCGTAGACGGCGTCGGTCGCGATGTAATTGCGGGTAATGTTCCCCTGCGCGTCCTGCTGCACGACCTGCACGCCTTTAAACTCGTTCGTGCCAGGTTTGAAGCGCGCGATGTACCAGGTGCGGTTATCGGTCCGGTTGCGGAAAACCTGAGCACTGATGGTGGTATCGCGCGGTCCGCCGCGATTTACCTGGTCGACGAAATTTTTCCGGGCCAGCTCGGCGTGAGCGGCGAGCGAATAATTGAGCGCAAGCGTAACGCCAGTAGTGAGGACTCCGATCAAGAGCAACGGCAGAATGACCCGGGGCACACTAACGCCCGCCGTCAGCATCGAGACGATCTCGTTCGCGCGCGACATTTTGCCTAACGAAAAGAGAAGAGCGAGGAGCAGAGCCACCGGAAGCAGGATCACCAGCACCTGCGGGAGTTGCGTCCAGTAAAATTTTACCACCAGCCCGAGCGGCGCCCGTTCGTCGAAGATGATCGAACTGTTGTCGCTGATGTCGAAGATGAGCCAGATGGAGAGAAATCCCAGGATGCAGTAAAGGTAGGGCTGCAGGAAATTCCGGATGACGTAACGATCGAGCAATCTCATTGGGGCAATGACGAAATCCGAATACCGAAAGCCGAAAGAGCCATGATTGCGCTCAAAGATTCTCTCGGGAGCGATTTTGTCGAGCGGGTGCGGCAGATTTTCGCGCCGGATGGGCTGCTCGCGCAGGCGCGTAATTTCGAATACCGGCCGCAGCAGCGTGAGATGGCGGCGGCGATCGCGGCGGCGCTCGAGGAGGAGCGCCATCTCGTGGTTGAAGCCGGAACCGGCGTCGGCAAATCGCTCGCGTATTTGATTCCCGCCGCCCTCTTCGCGGTCGAACACAACCGGAAGGCGATCATTTCGACCCACACGATCAATCTCCAGGAACAACTCCTCCAGAAAGACATCCCGATCGTGAAGAAAATTCTGCCGATCGAGTTCGAGGCGGCGCTGATGAAAGGGCGGCAAAATTATCTTTGCGGGCGGCGGCTGGATCGCGCGGTCGCGCAGGCGAACGAACTTTTCACCACCAGCGAGCAGACCGATCTCGCCCGGCTCGCGGAATGGGCGCGCTCCACCCGCGATGGCACGCTGAGCGATCTGCCGATCGAGCCGGACCCGAAAGTCTGGATGCAGGTTTGCAGCGAAGCGCACATCTGCACGACGAAAACCTGCGGACAAAATCCGCGCTGCTTTTTTCAACAGGCGCGCAAACGGCTGCTCGCCGCCGACGTCGTCGTGCTCAATCACACGCTCTTCTTCACTCTCCTCCCGGAGGAGTTGGAAGAGCACGAGGATGGTTATCTTTTCCCTAACGACTTCCTGATTTTCGACGAAGCCCACACGCTCGAGCAGATCGCGTCGCGACAGATCGGGATCGGGGTCTCGCAGTACGGGTTGCGTGCGACAATCCAGCGACTCTACAACGTCCGCTCCAAGAAAGGCCTCTTCACCGTTACACGCGACGCCGCCGGGGTGACGCTCGCGGCCTCGTTAGTCGAGGAGGCGGACCGGTTTTTTGATGCGCTCGATGAACGGGCTGATTTCAAAAAGGGGCGGGAATATCGCGTCCGCGGTGCGGACTTTGTCGAGGACCGGATCACGGGCCGCCTCGCTGCTTTACAGGCGCGCATCGCCGAGGTGGTGCGAAAAACTGAGGACGAATCTCTCAAGGCCGAACTGCAGGAACTTGGCCGCCGCATCCGCGAGGCTCGCGAAGGCATTTCCATTTTCCTGCAACAGAGCGCGAGCGAATACGTCTACTGGGTCGAGCGCACCGGAAAGGCCGCGCAAAACATCACGCTGAATGCCGCGCCGATCGACGTCGCGCCGGTCCTGCGGCGACTGATCTTCCGCAAAAACTGCACCAGCATCCTAACGAGCGCGACGCTCGCGGTCGGACGCTCCGATCTGACCTACTTTCGCCGGCGGGTTGGCGCGATGGAAGCGGAGCCCTTGCAGCTCGGCAGCCCATTCGATTTCGAAAGACAGATGCGCCTCTTCGTCGTGCGCAAAATGCCTGATCCACGCGACGAAAATTACCACGATGCGCTCGCTGAATGGATCGCGCATTTCGTCGCCGATACCGATGGTCGCGCTTTCGTCCTCTTCACCAGCTATCGCGCAATGCAACAGCTCGCCGGGGAAATGGAAGAGTTTTTCGTTAGGCGAAAAATGAACCTGCTGGTGCAGGGAAAAGGCGCGCCGCGCACTCAGCTCCTCGAACAATTCAAAAGCACGCCGCGGAGCGTGCTCTTCGGGACGGACAGTTTTTGGATGGGCGTGGATGTGCCCGGCGACGCACTCTCCAACGTTATTATCACGCGGCTTCCCTTTGCCGTGCCCGACCATCCGCTGATCGAAGCCAAGCTCGAACTCATCCAGGCGCGGGGAGGCGACGCCTTCACGGAATATTCACTGCCGGAGGCAATCCTAAAGTTGCGGCAGGGGGTCGGCCGGCTCATTCGCACAAAGACCGATCACGGGATCATCGTGATCCTCGACAACCGAATCGTGACGAAGACCTACGGTCGTGCTTTCCTCAAGGCCTTGCCGCAATGTCCGGTGAAAGTTTTGTGAAACGCTCGCATCTCATCGCGATTCTGATTGTCGCGCTCGCTTTTGCCGGCGGCTGGGCGGTCGGCCGCTATAGCACGCCACATTCACGGCGAAGTGCGTCGAGCGCTTCAAGCCGGCTCGCCGCCCGATTGTTAGGCTCACTTCATCCTAACGAAGGCGATCCCTTCTTGCTCGAAACCGAATCTCGTAATGGCTCGGCCAGCGTGGGCGGCAAGGAAATATCCGATCAGGCGATCGTCGCCGCACTCAGGAACGCGGTGATGCATCCGGCCGATCGCCGCAGCTACCTCGACGTCAGTAAATTGATCGACTCGATTGATCCAAAGAAAATCCGCGGAATTATCGAGGCCTTCCAGTCCGTGCCTGACCAACGCGAAAAGTCAATCTACCTCGCGATGCTGGTGTCGCGCTGGGCGGAAGCCGATCCGCAGGCGGCGCTCGCCTACGCCCAAAGCACCGGCACGCCCTCCGAGCGGCCCTTCATGGCCGCGGCCGCGGTGCGCACGTGGGCGGAGAAGGATTCGGCCGCCGCCAATGCCTGGGTGCAACAACTTCCGCCCGGCCAGGAGCGCGAACGTGCGCAACAAGCTGTGATCTCGGCTCTGGCCGAAGCCGATCCGGAGGCGGCGCTGACGATGTTGCAGAGTCTGCCCGGGCTCGCCAGCGCCCGTCAGGGTTTTTATTGGCCGATCTTTTCCCATTGGGCCAACAGCGATCCGGTGGCGGCGGCGCAACGCGCCGCCGGCTTGCCCGCCGGCTTCGCCCACGATACTGCCCTCCAGGTGGTCGCTTCCACCTGGTCGAGCAACGATCCGCCGGCCGCTTTTGCCTGGGCGAGCAGTTTGCCTAACAGCCAGGCGCGCGACAACGCGTTCCAGAGCATTCTTTCGAATTGGGCCGCGAAAGATCCGTCCCGCGCCGCCACCATGGTCGCGAGCCTGCCCCCGGGCGAGATGCGGGAGCGCGCTGCGAGCAACATTACGCGCCAATGGGCCCAGACTGATCCACAGGCGGCGCTCGTCTGGACACAACAATTGCCCGCCGGCGACGGCCAATCGCGCGCTCTGCAAAGTCTTCTCTCTGTCTGGGTGCAAACCGATCCGACGGCCGCTGGCAACTACGTTGCGACAATGCCAAGCGGAAAGATGCAGGACGATGCCGTCGCCACAATTTCGCGGCAGTTGGCGACTGCTGATGTCGCGACCGCTTTGCAGTGGATGCAAAAGCTGCCTCCCGGCCCGAGCCGCGACGATGCCCTCAAACCCATCATCGCGCAGTGGAGCGAAAACGATCCGGCGGCTGCGGCGCAATATGCCCTAACGAACAGCAGCGGGGACACCCAATCGATCCTGCTCGCCAACATCGCCCGGCGCTGGGCACAGAGCGATTCAGCAGAAGCATTGAGTTGGGCGCAAAATCTCGCCGACCCGGGAACCCGCGCCGCAGTTCTCCCGAACATCATTTCCGCCGTGGCGGAAAACGATCCTCGCCAGGCCGCGCAACTCACGTCCCGACTCTCCGGCAATACACAGGCCGCAGCCGCCAGTTCGGTTGTTGCACAATGGGCTGCACAGGATCCGGAGGCGGCTGGCGCCTGGGCCGTCAGTTTCCCGGAGGGAACAACGCGCGAACAGGCTTTCCAAAGTTTAATCAACACCTGGGGGAAGAACGATCCAGCCGCAGCCGCGAACTGGCTTGCCACCCTCGGCAACGGACCAGCGCGTGATCAGGCGGTGAGCGCATTCGCCGACCGGATCGCCGGGTCCGACGCACAGAGCGCGATAGAATGGGCGGCGAGCATCAGCAACGAGAGCCTGCGCAACAGCGAACTGGAAGCGACCGCCCGCGCCTGGTTGAAGACCGACCCGCGTAACGCTTCGGCCTGGATTGCGAATTCAGCCTTGCCCGACGAGGCGAAGGCGCGGCTGCTCAGCCCGGGAGGATAGCATGACGCAGTATGTTCTGTTGAACATTCTAACGATGGCGTTAAAATGGACTCATGCAGAGCAGGAAAGAGGAGACGGCCGAGATTTCACATCTCCTCTCGATTCTCCACAAATGGGGAATCCACACCCTCGGCCAGCTCGCGGCTCTCCCGCCGAATGAGCTCGCTGCCCGGCTCGGACCGATCGCTCTCCGGCTTTGGGAACAGGCCAATGGCACTTCGACCCGGCTGTTGCGACTCGTTAGGCCACAGGAAATTTTCGCCGAGCAAATCGAGTTCGAGCACGAGATCGAAACCGTCGAGCCACTTCTCTTCATCCTGCGACGTTTTCTTGAACATCTCACCCGTCGGCTCGACACCCTGTATCTTGTCGCGCAGGAACTCACTTTTCGCCTCACATTTTCCGATAAAACGCAGTACCAACATCGGTTCCAGATTCCGGAGCCGACTAACTCCGTTGAACTGCTCTTTCGCCTCCTCCAGACGCATCTGGAAAATTTTCGCTCCGAGCATCCGATCGTGGCGGTCGCGCTGGAGGCGCAACCAGCCCGGGCGAAAGAACAGCAGTTTGAGTTTTTCGAGACGCCGCTGCGCGATCCGGCCCGGCTGCACGAGACGCTCAATCGTCTCACGGCATTGTTAGGCAAGGAGCGCGTCGGCACGCCGGTGCTGGAGGATTCGCATCGTGCCGATGCTTTTCATCTCGAGCCCTTTTCCTGGAAGGTGGAGGAGCGGCCGGAGCATCCGCCTAACGAGGCGATGATCGGTCCGGCATTGCGCCGCTTGCGCTTGGGCCCGAGGCGGGTGGTGGAGCGCGCGGCAGTGATGGCGCGGCAGGGACCGTATCTCAGCTCGGGAGATTGGTGGGATGAGAAGAGATGGACACGGGCCGAGTGGGATCTGGAAGTGGAAGATGGATCAGTCCTTCGCTGCCGCGAGGAAAGGGGCGGCCCGATTCTGGAAGGAGTTTACGACTGAAAAAGCTCGAACGCATCCATGTCCTACATCGAACTCAACGCGAGGAGCGCCTTCAGCTTTCTCCGGGGTGCATCTTTCCCCGAGCAGCTGGCGGAGCGCGCCGCCGAGCTGGGTCTGCCGGCGATCGCGCTGCTTGATCACAACGGCGTCTACGGCGCGCAACGGTTTTCCGTCGCCTGCCGCGAGCACGGGGTCCGCCCGATCATCGGAGCGAGCCTAACGATGGAAGACGGCGCGATCGTGCCGGTGCTGGTCGAGAACCGCGCCGGCTATCGCAATCTCTGTTCGCTGCTCACGACAGCGCATCTCCGGAATGAGAAAGGGAGCTGCATGGTGCGCTACCGCGAGCTGCCGGAATTTTCCGAAGGATTGATCGCGCTCCTTTCTGTGGCGCAGGAGTCAGTTCTGGGTAGCGCACGCATCTTGCGTGCTGGTCGCGGTGTTTCACCGCAACGAACTTTTCCTAATTCTCCAGAAGCCACCACAGATCAGCATCTTTCGAAAAGTTCGCGGCGGTGGAACACCGTCGCCAGCACTCGGAACGAGTGCGCTACCCAGAAGGTGGCGCACCGCGCTGAGTTATTGCTCCATGCGTTTGGCCACGACCGGATCTATGTCGAGCTGCAACGCCATCTCGTTAGGGACGAAGCACGCAGCAACCAACAGCTCATCGATTTGGCCGGGCATCATCGCCTTCCGCTCCTCGCGACGAATGGCGTCCTCCACGCGACGCCGCCCGGTCGAGAGGTGCTCGATGTTTTCACCTGCATCCGCGAGCACACTCACCTCGATGCCGCGGGCACTCGCCTGACAAAAAATGCCGAGCGCCATCTCAAGAGCCCGGCGGAAATGCAGGCACTCTTCCGCGACCGACCCGATGCCCTAACGAATAGCTTGCGGCTGGCCGAGCGCCTCCAGTTTTCCCTCGAGAACATCGGATATCATTTTCCCGATTACCCGGTGCCGGAGGGACATTCGATGGATTCGTTCCTGCGCACGATCGTGCTCTTCGGCGCACAGCAGCGTTACGAATCGATTTCGAGCAAGGTGAAACGGCAGCTCGAGTTCGAGCTCGCGCTCATCCAGAAGCTCGGGTTCTCCGGCTACTTTTTGATCGTCTGGGAGATCGTGAATTTCTGCCGGGAAAACAACATCATGGTCCAGGGCCGCGGGAGTGCGGCGAACAGCGCGGTCTGTTTTTGTCTTGGAATTACGCCGGTCGATCCGGTCTCAAATCATTTGGTTTTCGAGCGCTTCCTGAACGAGAGCCGCAAAGGCTGGCCCGATATCGATCTCGATCTCCCGAGCGGCGATCGGCGCGAGAGTGTGATCCAGGAAATTTATCGCCGCTATGGCAAGCAGGGCGCGGCCATGACGGCGAATGTCATTACCTATCGCGGGCGGAGCGCGGCGCGTGAGATCGGGAAGGCGCTCAACTTTTCTCCCAACATTCTGGATCGTTTCTCGCATCTCTTCGCGAGCGGCGATTTCCCCCACACGCTCGATCTTGCGGCACAGATCGAGCAGGCCGGTTTGCCCAAAGAACATCCGCGGATGCCGGCGTTCGTTAGGCTGTATCGCGCGATTTACGGCTTGCCGCGGCATCTCGGGCAGCATTCCGGTGGGATGATCATTTGCCAGAACCAGCTCAGCTCGATCGTGCC
>JAICXG010000290.1 GCA_025980625.1 Chthoniobacterales bacterium | reverse complement strand
TCACCGCGCTTGGCCGGCTCGGCTTCGGCGTCGAGCAGGCGCTCGATAATCGCTACGTCGCGTTCAGCCGCTATTTTTACATCGCGCTCTTCGGACTCTGTTTTGCGATTTGCGTCGCGCGCATTCGCGGTCTGCGCGCCACTCCGCGCGCGGTGCTGCTCACACATGCTACCTGGGGAATCATTTTCCTGGCTTTGCTCTGGGGACATTCGTTTGAAAAATTCGCCGCTGTGCCCGCCCAGCATCGCAAATTGCGCCGTCATCTTTTGCAGGCACTGGAATGGATCGAGCCCATCCCCGACAACCCCGATCTCGTGCTCATCCTGCCGTTCCCAGAGGTGCTGCGGGAGCGCGCGTTGTTTTTGGAAAAGGAAGGCGTGTTGCGACTGCATTTCGTTCACGCTCCACTCGCCACGGCGGTGCAACGGCCGCCACCTTTGGCCGATGGTTCGGATGGCGTTTTGGAAGCGGCGGAGTTTCAGCCCGACGGCACTTTGCGGGTCAAGGGCTGGGCCTGGCTATCGGAACAAAAGCGCCGGCCGGATTGCGTTGTGATCGGCTGCGAAGATGCGGCCGGCAATTTCAAACCGCTCACCGTCCTCGGCACCGGTGCGAAACGCCCGGACCTCTGCGACCGGGAGTACGAGAGCGAAATCTGCCGCGCCGGGTTCGACCAAAGGTTCAAGACGACCAACCTGCCGGCGGATGCAGTGAGACTCGCCGGTTGGGTGATCGATCGGAAGACGCAACAAGCCTGGGCGCTCGGTTCTTCGCTCCCGCTCGCCCGGCCTGAGAATGCGCAGTCGTTAGGCCCTAACGACGCCCTGCTTTCCGGGCGCGCAGCTCAAAGCCGGCCGAGACTCGCTTTTGCAATTCGGCCGGGAGAGTGAGGAGGGCGTTGAATCCGGCTGGCGGCGCTGCTTTGCGGCGCCAGAACTCCGCCCACTGACCGATAGTCGAGCCGGCCACTTCTGCCTGCGCGCCGCGCTGCGGCAAGGTATCGAGCAGGCTCGCGGCGATGAACCCGAGCATGAAGCCAGGAGAAAAATTTCCGCTCACCTCGCAGCGCTCGATTGTGAAGTCGCGGAACCATTCGCGCACCCCGTATTCGGTTGCGTTGTAAAAGTGATTCGGCGCCTCGTGCAGCGGCTGGAGAAAAGCGGTGTGGAGCGCAACTTCACCGCCCGGTTTCAGCACCCGGTGAATCTCGCGCGCGGCCAGCCAGGGATCGCGCAAATGTTCGAAGACATTAAAGGCGAAGACGCGATCGAAAGCGTTGTCGCGAAACGGCAGAGCATGCGCATCACCCACGACATCGGTGTGGCGAAAAATCTTGTGCTCGAATTCGACACAATTCGGATAACGGCGGGGCGTGGCGCCCGCGCCGAGATGAAGCACCAAAGCTTCTCCCCGGGATAGAATTTCTTCGAACTCTGCGCCGAGCGCATTGCTCTCGTGTTCCAGGGCAACCACTTCCACCGGCTCCGATAAAAAGACGGGGACGTTATTCTGGATCGGGAACGAACTCGCGCAGGTCGCGCACACGAGCTTTTCATCGCCGCGACGCAACTCGCGCCGACACTTCGGACAGGCCAGAAGATCGAGCAGCCGCGGCCTCACTTCTGGAGTTGGCGTAACTGGACGCAATCGACCAGCGTTTCTCCCGCGTGGAGGTCGGTCAGGACGACAAGATTATCTTCGCTCCCGGCCAAGCCCTTCGCGAGCAGGTAGCGCTCGGCCGCTTTGATCGTGGCATTCGGGTCATTGGTGAATTCGATCTGAACCGCGAATACACCCCAGGAAACACTGAGCTGCCGGTAAATGTCTTCGTTAGGCGTGAAAGCGAAGATCGGCGCGTGTTGCGGCCGGAGATTGGAAACGTAACGCGCCATCGTGCCGTGACGGGTGAAAACGACGAGCCGTGCCCGCGGAAGCGAGTCGGCCAGGGAAACGGCCGCGGCGACGGTTTTCTGGCGCGAATCTTCCAGCATTGCCTCCTTCGCGTAACCGGCGCCGCCGCTGCGCTCGATCCGCAGCGCGACGCGATTGAGCACATCGACGCATTCGACCGGATAACGCCCGGTGGTCGTCTCGCCCGTGAGCATGATGGCGTCGGCCTGTTCGAAAACGGCGTTCGCGACATCAGTCACTTCGGCGCGGGTCGGGACCGGGTTGTGGATCATCGACTCGAGCATCTGGGTCGCGACGATCACCGGTTTGCCGATCCGGATCGAATGCTTCACGATCCGCCGCTGAATAATCGGCAGCTCTTCCATCGGACACTCGATCCCGAGGTCGCCACGGGCAACGAGCACGATGTCCGTCGCCCGGATCATGTCGTCGATCGCTTTGACCGCGCTCCGGCTTTCGATCTTTGCCACGACCTGCGCGCTGCTCCCGCCTTTGCGCAAGATGCGGCGCAGATGGGCGAGGTCTTCCTTTTTGCGGGCGAAACTGAGTGCGACAAAATCGACGCGCAGTTCGATCCCGAGCGCGATGTCGGCGAGATCTTTCTCGGTCAGCGCGGGCAGATTGACGTGAACGCCGGGAAGATTGATGTGGCGACGCGAACCGAGCGTGCCGGCCGTGAGCACAATCGTGCGAATGCGATTCTCCGCCTTCGCGAGCACCCGCACCTGCATGAGACCGTTGTCGAGCAGGATGACGTCGCCGATCGAGACGTCGTCGATCAGCTCATCGTAATTCACCGTGATCGAGTTCGGCTCCGCGCTTTTCCCGCCGCGCACCGTGATTTCCAAAATATCGCCGACGGCGAGTTGCAGATCGTGCGGCAAAACTCCGGTGCGAATCGCCGGACCCTGCGTATCGAGCATGATACCGAGGTCGCGATCGTGTTGCCGGGCAAACGCACGCACCCGCGGCACGATGTCGCGCACCCAGTCGTGCTTCGCATGGCTCATATTCAGCCGGAACGCGTCGGTCCCGGCGAGGATCATCTTTTCAATGATCTCGGAGCTTTCTGACGCGGGCCCGAGGGTGCAGATGATCTTTGTTTTGCGCATCAGTCCTTCGGAGAATTTACAGACCTGTTTATAATTTCGGTTTGCGTCCCCAGACCGAGATCAGCTCCCCGCCAGCGTGGCTCTCGATCGCTTCGAATCCGGCGCGCTTGAGATATTCCTGCAACTCCTGCGGCGTCGAGCAAACCGTGATGTGATCGGGCCGCTGATCGATTGGGAAACGGCGATGCGTTTCGAAAATCGCCCAGCCGCCATCGCTGCACAGGTCGACGTTGTCGACGTAAAGTTTGCCGCCGGGTCGCAGCACCCGAAACGCTTCCTCGACATAGGCATAACGGTCCCAGCTTTCGAGATGCATGAAGACGACGGTGCAATAAACGACGTCGATCGAGTTGTTGGCGATCGGCCGCAGGTCATTGCCCGACAACTCGACGAATTCCACATTCGGAAATTCACGCAGCCGCTCGGCCGCGAAGGCGAGCATGCGAGGCGAAACATCGGCCCCAATCCAGCGCCGGCAGCGCGGGGCGAGACATTTCCCGACCCGCCCG
>JAICXG010000297.1 GCA_025980625.1 Chthoniobacterales bacterium | reverse complement strand
GCGCGAGGCCCGGCTGCGCACCGCGATTAGATCGCTATCGCCGCTCAATTGCTCAACGACCCCTTGCGCGAAAGCGAGGTTGCCATTCGCGGGCATCGCCCAGCGCGGCCCAAACGGGTTCTGCACCTCCCGGATCGCGATGGGATCCTGGATCATATCGGCGTCGCCCACCAGCACCACAGTGGTCTCTTTAACCGATTGCTTTAATGCCGGCGGCGCTGTCTTCTCTTCCTCTTTCTTCCTTTGTTCGTTAGGCTGATTTTGCTCTTCGCCAGGTGCTTTGGTCGCATCCTTCGGCTTTCCCTGCGGAAAAGCGGTCTTAAATTTGCCGCTCAGACGCAAGGCAAGCGGATACTCATTACCCGAAGGTGTGAAGTTGGTGGCGATGGATTCGCCGCCAAACTGCGCCATCATTCCATCCACCAACTCAGAGTTAGGGGATGATTTCATCAGCACCGTTTCCTGTAAGCCTTGGGCCGGTGTGCCCGAAAACTGCCCCGCCATCGCCAGGACGATGTTGTCAGAGTCGGAGGTAACGATGTCCTCCTTGTTCATCGCCTTTTCGGTCAGCACAAGAATGGCGGGCGCGCGACCCTGCCGCGTGCGTGCGACGTAGTTCATGTCTGCGACCACCTTGCTCGTATCGAAAGTCAGACCCCAAGCTTTGAGGAGCTTGTCGAGGTTAGACGTGCTCGCCGGGGATCCCATGCCCTGACTCATCCGGTCGAGCATGTCTTTCGGGTCGAGAAAAGCGAGTAACCGCCCGCCCCGGAGGACAAACTGATCAATCGCAAACTGGGTCGCATCGCTGATCGCCCGCGGATGGATGACCACCAGCACCTGGATGTCATCCGGGATTTTGTCGGCGGTCATCTCGACCTGCTTTACGTTAAAATCGCGCTGTAACTCGGTGATGAATGCCCATGGCTCTTCTCCCTGCTCCTGCGCCATCGGCATCATCGGCGTGCCCATGACCGGCAATGGACTCATCACACCCACAGTTGGTTTGTGGGTTTGCGCAACGCGTGCGATCGCGCGGGAGATATCGTACTCAAGCAACCGCTCACGGTCTGGAGCGAGAAAGGGAATGGCCTGTTTTTGATCCAGCATTGTGACACTTAATCCCAGGTAAATCCGTTCCCCGCCAGGCAGCATCTGTCCCTGCACACCATCAAGCCGGGCAGAATCCTCCGCGTCGGAGTCGGGCTCAGGATCAAGGTTTTCGATTTCGATCAGGCCGTGTGAGGCCTGCCTGTATTCGCCAAGTAAATCAGCGACACGCTGCGCATAGGTCTTAAGCAAGACCGGCATTTCGGCGGCGCGCTGCGAAACATAAAAACGAATCTGCACCGGCGTGTCGAGCCGGGCGAGGATAGCTCTGGTCCCGGGTGAGAGTGTGTAAGCCTTCTCCGCCGTAAGATCGATCCGTCGCTTAAACTGCGCGGCGATAAAGTTAACCGCCACGAGTAAGATAAACATCGCGACGACGCCGACCGCGGAAAACAAAATGACTTGGAGTGACCTCTTTCTCATAGCGTAAAGACTCTAGCCGGCGCGGTGACTGCGCAGGATGACGCTGGTCGTAAAGAGCGAGAACCCAATGACGGAAAGGAAGTAGAGGATGTCGCGCGAATCCAACACACCTTTCCGAATACTCTCGAAGTGTGTCATAACACTGAAGGCTGAGATAGCCTGCACGAGCCAGGGGTTGACCCATTCCACGAGGAGGTTTGTGACCGGTGGATACCCAACAAGGACGAGAAAGAGACAGATCACAACCGCGAGGATAAAACTGACAACCTGGTTTCGGGTCAGGGCTGAAGTCATGGACGAAATCGACAGATACGCTCCGGCGAGAAGGAAACTCCCGACGTAACCGGCCAGAATGACGCCGTTATCGGGATGACCGAGATAACTGACCGTGATGACGACCGGGAAAGTGAGGAGCAAAGCCAGGCCAAGGACAAGCCACGAAGCGAGAAATTTTCCCACGATCGCCTGCCACGGTGTCACCGGCATGGTGAGCAAGAGTTCCAACGTGCCGAGACGTCGTTCCTCCGACCACATCCGCATCCCGATCGCCGGAACGAGAAAGAGATAGAGCCATGGCAGCCAGACAAAGAACGGCTCGAGGTTCGCCTCACCGCGCTCAAAAAATCCCGCGACCATAAAGGTAAAAAACCCGACGAGCAGGAGGAAGATGACGATAAAGACGTAAGCGATCGGCGACTCGAAATATCCGGCGAGCTCGCGCTTCGCAATCGTCCAAATGTGGGCGAAGGCGCCGGGCGATCTGGTTGCGGCGCGGGTCGTCTCGCGCGGTTCGGTGGCGGTGAGGACGGCTTCGGTCATTGCGCTTCTTTCGTATCGGGAAGAGTGATGTTGCGGAAGACGTCGTCGAGCCGCCCTTCCTCGATGTGCAGCTCTTCGAGTGGCCAATGCTCTTGCGCGACTAACTCGCCAATGGCGCGCGCCAGGTCGGAGGCCGCGCTCTTGTCTTTCGGGAATACGCGCACCATCAGGGGCGAGTCGGTGATCGTTACCACGTCGGCAGCGCCTTCCAGTTGCCTCAATCGCGGCGTAATTGCAGCGTTGCGCTCGGCAAATCGCACCCGCACCGCGCCAGCATAGTGCGAGCGCTGTTTCAACTCCGCCGGCGTTCCGTTGGCCACGATCTGACCGCGATCGATGATGATGGCGCGGGAACAAACCGCCTCGACCTCCTCCAGGATGTGGGTGGAAAAAATAATCGCCTTCCGTTCACCCATCCGCCGGATCAACGTGCGCACCTCGTATTTCTGGTTCGGGTCGAGTCCTTCAGTCGGTTCATCCATGATCAGGACCTCAGGGTCGTGAATGATCGATTGCGCGAAGCAGGTGCGATGTCGGTAGCCCTTCGACAAAGTCTCAACCGTCTGCTGTGCGACCGAGCCGAGGAAACACATCTCGATCGCACGATCCACCGCCGAGGTTTTGGCCGCGCCCCGCAGCCCACGCAGCTCGGCGACAAAATTCAGAAATCCGCGCACTGACATTTCCCCATAAGCCGGCGCGCTCTCCGGCAGATAACCGATCAATCGCTTCGCCTCGAGCGGTTGCTCGACCACGTTAAAGCCACCGACCGTGACCTGGCCATCGGTCGGTGGAATGAAGCCGGTGATCATCCGCATGGTGGTCGATTTGCCGGCGCCATTTGGGCCGAGAAAGCCGAGCACTTCG
>JAICXG010000114.1 GCA_025980625.1 Chthoniobacterales bacterium | reverse complement strand
CTCGTTTGTGTGCCCGTGTCGAGCCAGGCCATTCCTCGCCCCAGTAGTCGGACGTGAAGGGCGTTGCGGCGAAGATAAAGAAGATTCAGGTCCGTGATCTCCAACTCGCCGCGTGCCGAAGGTCGCAGCGTCTTGCAATAGTCAACCACTTTGCCGTCGTAAACGTAAAGACCGGGAACGGCATACTGACTCTTCGGCTTCTCCGGTTTCTCTTCAAGGCTGACAGCGCGGCCGTCCGTTCCAAACTCAACTACTCCATAGCGCTCGGGATCGCGTACTTGATAACCGAAAATGCACGCGCCTTCTGGGATCGCGAGCGCTTGGCGAAAGAAGTCGAGATTCCCGTAAAAGATGTTGTCGCCCAGGATCAGTGCCACGCCTTCGCCGGCAATGAAGTTTTCGCCGATAAGAAAAGCCTGCGCGATTCCTTTCGGCTTGGGTTGTTTGGCGTATTCGAGTTGAATGCCAAGCTGTGAGCCATCGCCGAGAAAATCGCGTAACATCGGCAGATCCTTTGGCGTCGAGATGATGAGAATCTCGCGCACTCCGCCAAGCATCAGGGTGGCCAGCGGATAACAGATCATCGGCTTGTCGTAGACCGGCAGGAGTTGTTTGCAGACGATGCGCGTGAGCGGATAAAGACGTGTGCCGGCGCCGCCGGCGAGAACGATTCCTTTCTTTTTCACGCCCTGGTCCAGCCGACGAGTTGCTCCGACCATTCGCGCCAAAAGGCGCGGCCGCCGCGCCATCCGACCCGCGCCTTGCGCGACAACCATGGGCCGATGTCGTTGACCGAAGGCGTGTCGAGGGTTTGATCAAAGAGAAATCCGCGCCCGCGGCGGGCGAGTAGTTCCCGGTCATTACTCCGGCCGCCGATGCATTGGTCGAGCGCCTCGCGGATGAATGACTCGCTCACCACCGGCTTCGGCTCGATTACCGCGCTGACGGTTACGTGCAAGAGTCGCTTTAAATAAAGCGCTGACAACAAAGTGCGAGAACTGGTGGCATGCACGTGCCCGATGTTGTGCGCTCGGAACAATCGGCGCAAGATCAGAGCCGCGCGCGCCTGGGCAAGAAAGATGCCAGAGGATGGGCGCTGCTTTTGGTTCGCCCAGATCGCTTCGAGTTCGCGCACGAGCGGGAGATTCGATTGCCATTCCGCTTCGATCACGATCGGGTCGGGAAGAAAGGTGAAGTTGGTCGCGAGATCGCCGGCTTTGCGTGAGAAGGAGGAGTCGAGCGGCGGATGCAGCACGAACGCGATATGGGGCACTTTGTTGCGCTGCAACGCGCGCAGTTCGAGCTCCAGAAAGGGGAGCGTTTCATCGGGCCAGCAGTCGATCAGGTAGGCGGTCTGCTTTTCTCCCGGAGCGGGAGCAGCCGCCGGGTGTTTCGTTATGCCTGCGGAGATGTGTGTCGAGAACAATTCGTGCAATGGCTCGACGGTTTTCGTGATGCTGAAATCGGTTTCCATCCGATGGCGACCGGCATCGCCCATCCGGGTTCGCAGGTCCGAGTCGCGCACCAGTTTATCTAATGCGACGGCGAATTCCTCCCACTCACCCGGTGGAACAAGCGAGCCGGTGAGACCATCGATCACGAGCTCGGGAATCCCGGCCACCCTCGTCGAGACCACTGGCTTCGCGCACGCCATCGCCTCCATGATGACGGTCGGGAACACGTCGCTCGCACCCGCGGTGTCGACCAGACTGGCGAGCGCGAAGATATCGCAGGCGCGCAATTTTGCATAGACTTCCGCCTGCGAAAGCGACCCGCAAAGTTCCACCCGCTTGCGCAACTTCAGTTCCGCGATCAAGCCTTCAAGCTTTTCGCGCAGCGGGCCGTCACCGACGATCTGGCACCGAAAATCAAAGTTGCGCCGGTCCAATTCCGCGCACGCTTCGAGCAAAACTTCAAAGCCCTTGAAAGCAATGAGCCGGCCGACACTCAGGATGGTCACCGGCCCCGGCGGGCGCGGGCCGCGCGGCGGCGCAGGCAGATGTGCCAGATCAAGTCCGTTATAGACGCGATGAATCTTGGGCGCCGCCTCCGGGCAACGCTGCTTGAGCAATTCGCGGCTGTAGTCGGTTTCGACGGCCACGAACTCGGCCGCCATGCAGATTTCGCGGAGCAATTCATGGTGCCCGAGATCCGACATGAAATCCTGGCCGTGCGCGGTGATGCTGAAGGGAATGCCCGATATTTCTTTCACAAAAATGGCGGTGTGCGCAGCGCGGTTGGCGAAGTGGACATGAAAATGACTGATCCCGTGCTGATGGAAAAGCTCGGCAAAATAGGAAGCGTTGCGCGCTCGTAGCGCCGATTTAAAGGCCGGCCCGTAGCGATGCTCGTGCCGCTCGATCATCGCCTCGGGCCAGCGCCCCGTTTCGCGCGTTTTCTTTTCCCACAGACGCAGGATAGGAGCTGGGGGAGCGTAGATAACCGGAGAACGAAAGCGGGCAAAATGTTCATGCCGCAAACTCGTCAACGGCGCGTGCACCGAAGTGATGAGCAGATTGTAATCACGCCGCTCCAGCTCGAGCATTTCCATGTCGCAGAAGGTCTGGGAGACTACTGGATAGCGGGAGTAGAGGTAGGCGAGTTGCATGGCCAAACAACGAAGCCGCAATTGCTAAAGGAGCAGGAACGAGACCCGCCGGCGCGACCTTCCGCGCCTTTAGCGCAAGCGAAGTTCGATCATCGGTTGGCCTCGATTTCCATTTTCACGAGATATCCTTGCCCGGGTCCATCTCGTAATCCAGCGCGAGGCATTCCGAGGTCTTCGGCTTGATCACTTCCTCAACAAACTTGATGTAAATGGAATCCTCGCGAAAGATCGCCTGCTTATCCATCGACTCGAAATCGATTGCGATGAAAAATGGCCACGGTGAGTTCGAATCCACCCGCCGGCCGCACTTGATGCTGAGCACTTCGTCGATTTTGAGCAGCTGCATCCGGGCGTTCATCATCATCTCTTCCGTCTCTTCCGGCGTGACGCCCGGTTTCAATTTGTAGAGTCCAATATGATGAACCATGAGCGGATAGCTATTAGGCGCGAGCCGCAGGTGGCGCAAGCAAGAATCCGTGGTGCGAACTGAGGATGACGGATGGCTTTCTCAATGACGAATATTGTGCCGTGTGGGAGTCCAGAGTGCGCATACTTCTCTTCCGCAGCGAATGAGAATGATGGACACACCGCGCGCTGCTATTCACCGTCAATCCCCGGCCGCGGCCAGGCTTATTTTTTCCAATCGAGCGCGCCCTTTTTCAAGGCGTAGACGTACCCGACCATGAGAATGGAGACGAAGCTCAACATGCTCCAGAAGATGACCTGGCTGTGCGCGATCGCCTCCCGATAGACCACCGCCCATGGATACGTGAAGACGATCTCGAAATCGAAGAGGATGAAGAGCATCGCCACGAGATAAAACTTTACGCTGAAGCGCGGCTGCGCCTCTCCCTGCGGAACCATGCCGCACTCGTACGGCGAATCCTTGGTGCGCGTTCGCAGGCCGGATTTGCCGAGCAGCACGCTCAGAAGAAGCGCTCCGACGGCGAAGGCGATTGCGACCGCAGCCTGCAACAGAATGGGAATATATTCGCGAATCATACCGTTCGTTCCCGACGCAACGGCACCGCCCCAGCTTTAGCGAGAGCCAGCGGTGGTCGGAATGTGGCCGTTCGCCGGAACCAGCGCCTTGGCAAGCGCGGAAGGCAGGCCGCGATACTTTTTGCCGTTCTTTTTGACCATGCCGCGTGCGACGAGGTTTTGCAGTTTTTCGTAGGCACGCAGGCGCAGCATCTCCTCCCCGCCGCTAGCCGCGTTTCGCGCCCGGAGATTTTCGTGCAGGATCTCAAATAGCTGCTTGAACTCGAAGGACGTGCGGCGGGAAAGCACCGCAACTAGTTCTTCTGTAACAAGATCGGGCACGCGACGTGAGAAGGCGTTCTTTTTTAGGATGGCCATAGGGCGCAAAAGATAACACAAAATCGCAAAACCGCAGCAGGTTTCTGGGCTCCGCCAAAAATAAGTCGCTCGGCACGAATGCTTCGCTCGCGCCACAGGATGTCAGGGCGGCCTAAATTGAAGTCGGTGTCGGCGACGGAGTTGGCGTCGCCGGGGCTGGCGTGTTCGCCGGCAACAAGGAACCGTTTCTGAGTCCTTCGCCCAAATAGATGAACGACGCACCGACGCCGACGGCCATTGCGAACGCCGCCTCTCGAAAGGTCACCGGCCCGACCGATTCGCTCAGGTATCCATCGCCTTCGTAGCGCTGGGATAGCACGATCGGCGACAGATGCTTTGCAATTGCCTCGGCTGGCGGAAGTCCATTGACGTCGAGGTTCTGGCGCAGAGCGGGATAAAGTGTCGCCGCCGCCGTCAATAATGGCCGAATCGCCGCGTCCAAGCGCTCGAACAAAAGACGCGTGTCGACATAATTAAACGCCGTCTCCGCCGGCGGAACGGTCGCGGCAGCCTCCCGAAAAGCTGCGGTTTTCTCCAGTTCACCGGGAGGTGGGCCTGCGTTCACAACCGCCGCCTCGACCGCCCCGTCGTCTGTCCCGGCGAAGAGCATCTTTTCAGTGATTGCAACGACGAGGCTCACCGCCACCAGGCCGGTAAACGGTTGCGATGTATACAGTGTAACGCCGTTCTTCTGCGTCCGTGTCCAACCACCGCCGGCGATCTCGATCGAGGTCAGCGCGTCGGCGATTCTCCGGGCCCGCGCGAGATCGGTCACCGGCAAACTGGCGACAAAATTCGGCCAATGAACGTCGCCCGGCCATTGCCCAATGATCTCTAACTCGCCTCCAAAAGCCGCCTGCAAATCCTCCGGCTTTAGCCCGTGGGTGGTCAGCGCAGAGCTCAAGTGCCCGAGGATCGCTGCCAATCCGGGCGCCCCCGCCTCCGATGGAGTCATGAATTGATCGGGCGAATGGACACGGGAAATCGAATAGAAAAACGTATTCGCCCCCGCCGCCGACAGAAGCGTACGATTTAACTTTTTCTCCGCGCCAAGCCGCGGCATCGCGACAAAATCGCGCTCCTGCATCTTATCGTGCTCGAATCCCAGCGCGCTGATCACGCTCCGGACAGATTTGAGCCGCTGGAGTTGCGTCGCGGGAAGCGATTGCCCGGTTATGGTGACGAGCGGGAGCAGCTTTTCCAAAAAGGGCTGCGGGTCGAGAAAAACCATCGCCGCGTATTCGTTAGGCAAATGTTTCGCCGCGGCCGCAAACGCTTCATTCTGCTTCAGCGAGGCTTCCGCTTTACTCGCCCGCCGATCGGCCCGATCGAGCAACGCCTTGAGCGCGACGACATCGTTCGAGGCAAAAAACCAGTGCTCGTCGAGCACACTCGCAAACTGGAGCCGCGCCCCATGCAAATTTTCGATCCGATGCTGCCGATAGAGCAGCGTCTCGCGTTTCACTGCGACTGCGTGTGGCCACCATTTCGCTGTCCGCGCTTCGATGAATTTTCGCACCTCCTCCGGCGCGGCTTCGAAATGAAAACCGCCGACCAGCCTCGGTTCGTTATTGTCGATGGAAGTGAGGGCAGCGAAGACCCGGGTCGGACCCAGGCCGACAAAATCGTGGAAATTTTGCCCGTCCTGATGCTCGCGTCTTAACTGCTCGAGCAGCTTGTTCGACCAGGCCCGCACCGATGGTTCCTGCCAAATCTGGTAGAGCGCGCTCTCGCGCCAGCGCGCCTGGGTTCGTTTCACGTCTGGCACATGGACCACAAGCAAGCTGTTTTTCGGGAGCAGTTCCGGCACGGTCACGATTCGCCACGACAACTCCACCCGCAGGGCAATCCAGATCGCGGCCGCGACTGCGAGCGCGATCACAATTACCGCGAGCAACTTTTTCATTTGCCCAGTGTCGCACCAAATTGCCACCCCGCGAGCCGCCTCGCGCTCGACATTTCCCTGCGCATCGACGATCTGCCTGCATGAAAGAATGTGCAGGTTCCCGCCTCGTGCTTGGCGCTTTTCGCGAAAGTGCGGTCGCCGCCGCGGCCGAGGAAGCCCTCGCCGAATGTGGCGGCCAGCCCAGTTGCGGCTTTCTTTTTCTCTCGCCCGACTGGCTCCCGCAAATCGATGAAGTGCTCGACCTCGTTAGGCTGCACGGCCGCGTCCCCCTTCTTCTCGGCTCGGCCGGTGCAGGATTGATCGGCGTGAGCCGAGAAGCGGAAAGCGGCGCCGGGATGTCGTTGCTCCTCGTTAGGTGGCCGCAAACGAAGCTGACGCCGATCCGGATCTCACGTCAGCAAATTGAGGAGTCGACCGGTCCGGCCTACTGGCAAATGGAGACTGGCCTCGGCCCCGACGAAGTCGATTCCTGGATCGTGCTTGCCAATCCTTTCGCTCCCGGGCTGGAAAACTGGCTCGCCGAATGGAACGTCGCGTTCCCGGACGCGCCAAGCATCGGTGGCCTCGCCAGCGGCATCAGCGCGCCGGGCGAGAATGCACTGGTTCTGGACGGTGAGCTCACAGATGCGGCTGTCCTCGCGCTCGCTCTCAAAGGCGCCAAGGTTCGCACCATCGTTAGTCAAGGTTGCAAACCGGTGGGCGAGCCCTTCACGATTACCCAGGCGGAGGAAAACCTGATTTACGCTCTCGGCTCGCGGCCCGCCTACCAGGTCTTGAGCGAAACTTTTAACGCCCTTTCCGATGAGGAAAAGGAGCGCGCCCGCGGCAACCTCTTCGCCGGCCTCGCCGCCTCCGAATACGTCGCCGACCTCAAGCGCGGCGATTTTCTCGTCCGCAATTTGCTAGGCGCAGATCCGCAGACCGGCGCGGTTGCGATTGGGGCACGGGCGCGCACTGGCCAGACGTTGCAGTATCAGTTGCGCGACCGGATCACGGCCCATGCCGATCTTCTCGAACTGGCTAAGCTTGAGGCAACGGAAGATTGCCACCCGTTCGCCTCGCTCGTTTTCTCCTGCAACGGTCGCGGACAGCGCTTTTTCCGTACGCCGAATCACGATGCCGGCGTTCTCGCCGAGACCTTTGGTGCAGTCCCGAGCGCGGGTTTCTTCTGCAACGGCGAGATCGGCCCGATCGGTCGGGCCAGTTACCTGCATGGCTACACCGCTTCGGTCGCGCTCTTCTGCAAATAATGGTTCCCTGCCGGTCAGGCGCGCGGATGAAATTTGCGGTGCACCGCTTTCAACCGCTGCTGGTCGACATGCGTGTAGACCTGCGTCGTCGCGATATCGGCGTGCCCGAGCATTTCCTGGATGATGCGCAGATCGGCCCCGTTGCCTAACAAATGGGTGGCAAAACTGTGCCGGAGCAAATGCGGGTAAACGTTCGCCTCCAAACCAGAACGCTGCGCCACCACCTTGACGATCTGCCAGATCCGCACCGTCGTTAGGCGAGTACCCCGGGCGGAAAGGAAAATTTCGCTCCCGCTTCTTTGCCTAACGAGTCGCGGCCGTTCCGCCGCGAGATAAGCGGCAATCGCGGCACAGGCTTTGCGACCGACCGGCACCAGCCGAGTTTTGTTGCCTTTGCCGGTCACCCGCACCACCCCTTCTTCCAGGCTGAGATTTTCCAAACGCACATTTGCCAGCTCCGAAATGCGCAGCCCGCTGGCGTAAAGCAGTTCCAGCATCGCCCGGTCGCGCAGCCCGAGCGGCGCCTTTGCGTCCACGCTTTCGAGCAACTGCTCGACCTGCAACTCGTTCAAGGTCTCCGGCAAGTAACGTTCGATCCGGGGCAGGACTAACGACTCGGTCGGCTCCTTGGTTACGAACCCCTGCGCGATCCCAAAACGAAAAAAGATTTTCAGCGCGACCACGATCAACTTGATCGATGACGCGGAGAGCCCGCCCCGTTTCCGCTCCGCCAGGTATTCGCTGATCAACGGCAACCCGACCTGACGTGCCCGCGTGATCTGTTTGCGTTGCGCGCACCAGGCGGCGAACTCGCCTAACGATCGCTGGGTCGAGAGCTGATAATTCTGCGAAAGACCGCGCTCGACCGCGAGATAGCGGATAAAAGCCTCGATCTCCTGCTCCATCGTTGACATTCTCGACAAGCCAGCTCCTTCTGGCAATTCGACGCCCGCAATCTCAGCACAGTCACTGCTCTCACCCAACGCCACCTGTGATCCTTCCTGGCGACGTTCCCGAAATGGCAGATTCGGAAGCCAAGTCGCACCCGCAGGAACATTCTACTTTACAGGCGACTCCCTTCTGGCGCACGATCACAGCCATGAAATCGCTCCTCCGTCAGACACACATACACCTAGACCTGCTTCAGGTGTGCGTTTCGTCGGTCGCACCGATTTTTAGCAGCGCCTTTGTTCAGCCCAAACGTCGCGAAAACACCAACACACACCGCTGTGTCCGTGAAGAAGTCATTGCGTTTCTCGAGGCTCAGCTATGAACGCATCAAGAAACAGATCGACGCTTATCATCGCCGCTGCGCTGCTCTCTCTAGCAGCGCAGCGGCATTCCCTCGCCGGCAGTGCGACGTGGAGTCAGAATCCGACCAGCGGCGATTGGTACACGGCGTCCAACTGGACGCCAAATACCATACCGAGCGGCATATTGGACG
>JAICXG010000189.1 GCA_025980625.1 Chthoniobacterales bacterium | reverse complement strand
TTTCCGCACTTTCACGGCGCGGAAATCAAAACAATCGGGGACGCTTTCCTGGTCGAATTCGGCAGCGCCCTGGAAGCGGCGCAGTGCGCGATCGAGATTCAGCGGGCGCTGGCGAAACGCAATCACGACGTAGGCCGGAGCCGGCGAATCGAACTCAAGATCGGCATTCATATTGGCGACGTGGTCCATCGCGATGGCGATGTTTACGGCGACGGGGTCAACATCGCATCGCGCATCGAGTCACTGGCCGGCGCGGGCGGCATTTGCGTCTCGATGGATGTGGAACGGCAGATCCGCAATGCACTCGAAGCCAGGTTTGAAAAATTTGGTTCGGCGGATTTGAAAAACATCAGCCTGCCGATGGACCTCTTCCGAATCGTGCTCCCTTGGGAGCCGAGCACGAAGATGGCAGCTGCGCCTCCGGCAAATGTATCAAAGAAATCGCCTGTGGCGCTCTTTATCGCTCTCCTCGCGACGATAGGACTGCTTTGCGGTGTGTGGTGGTTAGTGGAACGCTCGAAGCGGGATCATAATAATAGCCTAACGAACTCCGCGAAGCTGGTGCCGGCGGCTGAGGTAAAGGCGCCCGATCAGAATTCGGTTGCGGTCCTGCCCTTCGTTAACCTGAGTGATGACAAGGGAAGCGAATATTTCTCCGATGGCGTAAGCGAAGAGCTACTCACGGTGCTGCAAAAGATTCCCGGCCTGCACGTGGCCGCGCGGACCTCGGCCTTTTCGTTCAAAGGCAAGAATTCGACCGCCCAGGAGATTGGTCAGAAACTCGGCGTCGCGCATCTGGTGGAAGGAAGTGTGCGCCGGTCCGGCAATAGCGTGCGGATCGCGGCGCGACTCAGCCGGGTTGATACCGGCGAAGAACTCTGGTCGGAAAATTACACGCGCGATTTGAAGGACGTGTTCGCCGTGCAAACCGAGCTCGCGCAGACGATCGTCGCACAATTACGCGGTCGATTCGCCCGGGCCGACGCAGATTCCACCGCGAAAGAGAAGATCCTGGCTGAAGTGCAGGCAGCGGCCAAGGGTGGAACCAAAAACATCGAGGCACACGAAGCCTATTTGCAGGGGCGATTTTTCATCAACCGCCATTCCGAGAAGGAAACGGAGCAGGCGCGGGCCGCCTTTCAACACGCGGTGGAACTAGACCCCACTTTCGCGCTCGCATGGGCCGGGCTGGCCCAGACCCACATCTGGTTTTGTAACTATGTCACCGCGGGCGGCCAGAAAGGTTTTAACGCTCATCTCGCCGCCGCCCGGGACGCGGTGGAAAAGGCGCTCGCGCTCGAGCCAGAGTTGCCGGAAGCGTTGTCGGCCCGGTCGGTCATCGAAACCAATTTTGATTATAATTTGAAAGGGGCGGCCGAGACATTGCGCAAGGCCCTCGCTCTGGCGCCGGAAGATTCAACCTTGCTCACGGAGGCGGGAAATTTTGCCGCTGTTCGCGGCGATCTCATGCAGGCTCAGGAACTCCTTCGTCGGGCGGTCACAGTGGACCCGGTGAACGCGCTGGCTCGTGCGGTTTACGCCTCCAGCCTGCAGTCGTCCGGCCATTACGCGGAGGCGCGGCTGGAATACGAACGGGTCATCGAATTGAATCCCTCGGCCCCAAATTCCCATGCCAGTGTCGGCTTGTGTTATCTTTTGGAAGGTAAACCCGAAGCAGCGATCGCGGCTGCGCAACAGGATGCGGCCGACTGGGCGCAGCTCCTCGTCGTAAGCTCCGCGCGCTGGAGTCAAAAGCGAGTTACTGAGTCAGATGCTGCGTTGAATGAGTTAATCGCAAAAAACGGCGAAACCGCTGCCTATCAGATCGCCGAGGTTTACGGTTATCGGGACGACAAGGATCACGCCTTCGAATGGCTGGAGCGCGCACGCCGGCAACACGACGCCGGTCTGCTCGGTTTGCGTGTAGATACACTCTTGCCGAATCTCCACAGTGATCCGCGTTGGAACGCCTTCCTCCACACCATGGGTCTGGCCGACGACCAACTGAAGGTAAGTCAACGATAACTCATTCTCCGGCCGGCAATCGTTTCCGGCTTTTCTCGGAATCAAACCGCCGCTAATTGACGTCGCTGCTTTCCGGATTGCGCGGCGAGACGATACGTCCGTCCCGCAGGGCTTTATTCGTTAGGTAGGAAGTTTCGTTTTTCGAAAAATGTGAGGCCGCAGTCTGCCTGTCAACGGCAGGAGACAGGCCACACTTTCGGTCGCGTTTATCTTCGTGTCACCGCTGCAAATGATGGAGAAACGCTAAATACGCGAAAACAGCACAGCAGACCCACCGCAGCAACATCTAGAAGTCTCTACTCTGACTGGAAGAACTGCGACGATAACCATGAAAGCGTGAGAGATGTGCTGCATCGCTGAACGAAAGCGGAACTGGCGAAGTTACCGGCGATGCGCCTGCCACAGCAGTGGTCAGCATTACGGCAGCGATCAGCCAAGCACCGCGAAGAGCGATTTTCCTACGTCGTTTTACTGGCTGCGGTGCTCGCTCGCCATTGCTGCTGTATTTTACAAACTACTTTATCTTAGAACGAGACCTTCGGTCATCATCGCAGCACTTGTTCGAAAATGTCGAGCTTACGGGAGATAAAGCTCGCTGCCCTTAGCGACGAAGTCGCGAGCTTTTTGTTCCAAACCGACCTGGAGCGCGTCCTCTTCGGAAATTCGCTGCTGTGCAGCAAATTTCCGCACGTCCTCGGTGATCTTCATCGAGCAGAAGTGAGGTCCGCACATTGAACAGAAGTGTGCGGTCTTTGCTCCTTCTGCCGGGAGAGTTTCATCATGGAACTCTCGCGCAGTCTCCGGGTCTAACGATAAGTTAAACTGGTCTTCCCATCTGAACTCAAATCTCGCTTTCGAGATCGCATTGTCTCGATACTGCGCTCCCGGATGTCCTTTTGCCAAGTCAGCAGCATGTGCAGCAATTTCATAAGCAATCACTCCATCCTTCACGTCCTTCTTATTGGGAAGGCCCAGGTGCTCCTTTGGAGTCACATAGCAAAGCATGGCGCAGCCGTACCAGCCGATCATGGCCGCGCCGATCGCGCTCGTGATGTGATCGTAGCCGGGGGCTATGTCGGTCGTTAGGGGACCGAGGGTGTAGAACGGCGCTTCGTCGCACCATTCGAGTTGTTTCTCCATGTTTTCCTTGATCATGTGCATGGGGATGTGGCCCGGGCCTTCGTTCATCACTTGCACGTGATGCGCCCAGGCGCGCTGGGTCAGCTCGCCTTGCGTATAAAGTTCGGCGAACTGCGCTTGGTCGTTCGCGTCCGCGATTGACCCGGGCCGCAGACCGTCGCCGATGGAAAAGCTGACGTCGTACGCGGCCATGATCTCGCAGATATCGTCCCAATGGGTGTAGAGAAAGCTTTCCTGATGATGGGCGAGGCACCACTTAGCCATGATGCTTCCACCGCGACTAACTATACCGGTCATGCGGTTAGCAGTAAGTGGGACATACCTAAGCAACACGCCGGCGTGGACGGTGAAGTAATCGACGCCCTGCTCGGCCTGTTCGATGAGTGTGTCACGGTAGATTTCCCAGGTGAGTTCTTCGGCGCGGCCGCCGACTTTTTCCAGCGCTTGATAAATCGGGACGGTGCCGATGGGCACGGGCGAGTTGCGAATGATCCATTCGCGGGTGGCGTGAATGTTTTTACCGGTGGAAAGATCCATCACGGTGTCGGCGCCCCACTTGGTGGCCCAACGCATCTTCTCGACTTCTTCTTCGATCGACGACGCGACGGCGCTATTGCCGATGTTGGCGTTGATCTTTACCAGGAAATTGCGGCCGATGATCATCGGCTCGGATTCCGGATGGTTGATGTTGGCGGGAATGATGGCGCGGCCGCGCGCGACCTCGGCGCGGACGAATTCGGGGGTGATCTGCTCGGGAATTGAGGCGCCGAAAGACTCACCATTGTGTTGGCGGCAAAGATCGTCTGTAGCACAGCCATCCTGGCGGTGGGGCAGACGGACATCTTCCCCGTTTTTGTTGGATCGCAGGCGAGACGCCTGTTTGCGCCACAGGCTGAAAGCCTGTGCTACGGCGGCAGCTGGGCCGTGATTTTCGCGGATGGCAATGAACTCCATTTCGGGTGTGATGACGCCCTGCCGGGCGTACCAAAGCTGTGTGACAGGGTGACCGGCGCCGGCGCGCAGCGGCTTGCGGCGCGTGAATCGTGAATCGTGAATCGTGAATCGTGAGTTGCCATTGCGTTCCCCGGCGTGTTTTTCCGAAAGATAGCCGTTGTCCTGCGGCCTAACGAGCCGTCCTTCGATCTCTTCAACATCGCCGCGCTCGCGAATCCACTTTTCCCGCAGCGCTGGCAAGCCTTGCTCGACATCGCCGTGGAAATCCGGATCGCCCCACGGGCCGCTTGTATCGTAAACGCGCACCGGCTCGTTAGGCTGGAAATTGCCGTCGAGGGATTTGGTCGGCGCGAGGGAAATTTCGCGGAATGGGACGGCGACGTCACGATGGATTTCGCCTGGCAGGTAAACTTTTCGGGAATTGGGAAAGTTATAGCCGCGGTCGCTGCTCGATAGCTGAGGAGTGGCACTTTCCTCGCCGGGATTGATGTTACCGGCTACGGCCTCCGAGCCGATCGTGTCTGCGCTATCCGCTTCGGCCTGGCTTGCGGCGGGCCTCTCTTCATTGCCTGCTTTCCTGAGTTCCTGATTCATAAATGCAAAAAGCCATGCGCGGAAACGCATGGCCTAACGAACTCCCTGCTCCCTCCGGCGGCATTACCCGCATCAGGTTTAAGGGTCTCCAGCATTTTTCTAGCAAAGTGCTGGACTCTCAGCCCATGGCTCCCCCGCTCTGTCTTTTGAGAATAGAACTCGAGGATGAGAAGTCAACGATGCGGAAGCAGCGCCCCGGTTGCGAATTGATCGGGGCGGCTGCTCGTCCCGCTGCTATTCTTTCTTTTGCGCGGCGCTGGCCCCTTCCGCTTTCATGTCGCTGTGAAAGATGGCCTGCCATTTCCCATTCTTCATTTGCCAGATTGAGCCGCAGTTGTAGTCGCCGGACGCGTCCTTTCCGTTCGCCATGCTTTCGACCTTGCATTTGTAGGTGAGAACGGCGGTGTTTGGGTCAGCCATTGTCACGGTAAAATCAGTCAGCGCGAATGATTTCATGTCGATCTTGGCGACCAGTGCGATTTCCTGGTCCTTGTTGTAAATGCCATCGCTGTAGACGGCCATCACTTTGTCGGAAAGGAAGTTTTTGAACTGGTCGATCTTTTTGTCTTTGACTGACTGCCAGACGGCTTTTTCCTGCGCTTCAAGCGCAGCCGGGTCGGGTCTTTGAGCTAGCACGGACACAGGCGCGAGGAGCAGAATTATTGAGTAAGTGAGCAGGTTATTCATGGAGTATCCTTTGCTTGGTTGTGGAATGAGACTGACGGGTTGG
>JAICXG010000216.1 GCA_025980625.1 Chthoniobacterales bacterium | reverse complement strand
GGCCATCGGCATCGAGCACGAGGATGAAAGCAATCTCGGGTCGTCCCAGCCAGTGACGCAGCCCGGTCTTGATCGCCTCCCCTTTCCCGCGGTTCTGGGGATGCACGATCACCTCCGCGCCGCCTTCGCGAGCACGCGCGGCGGTCGCATCCGTCGAGCCGTCGTCGATCACTGCGACGTGATCGAGCTGAGCGTGCGTTCGCTCGGCGACGCTGCGGACGTGCGCCTCTTCGTGATAAGCCGGGATAACGGCGGCGACGTTGGTGCGATCGAGCGGCCGGCCTGGTTGCGGGGCCGCGCTCTCCATGACTAACGAATGACGGGATGGAAATCCGCCGCGTGATAAGAGCTACGCACGAGAGGACCCGACGCGACGTGGGCAAAGCCTTTGCGCCGCGCGACGTCGCCATAAAGATCGAACTGTTCCGGTGTGATGTAACTCACCACCGGAAGATGATTCGGGCTGGGACGGAGATATTGGCCTAAGGTCAGCACCTGGCAGCCGACTTCGCGCAGGTCATCCAGCGCCTGGAAAAGCTCCGGCTCTGTCTCGCCAAGGCCGAGCATGACGCCGCTCTTGGTTACCACCTTGGGCGAAAGCTCCTTCGTCCGCCGCAAAACCTGGAGCGACGTGCGATATTTCGCTCTCGACCTAACGAACGGTGTCAGCCGCTCGACTGTCTCCAGGTTGTGATTGTAAATCTCGGGCCCGGCCTCGAGCACGATTTGGATGCACCAATCCTGCGCGTGAAAATCGGGCACCAGCACTTCGATGATGATCGAGGGATCCATCTCGCGGATGGCGCGGATGGTGCGCGCGAAATGTTCCGCGCCGCCATCCTTCAAATCATCGCGCGCCACGGCGGTGATGACGACGTGCTTGAGCTTGAGGCGTTTCACCGCCTCCGCCACGCGCTGTGGCTCGTCTTCCTCGAGGGGAAAGGGTCTGGCGGTTGAGACCGCGCAAAATCCACACGCGCGGGTGCAGCGTTCGCCGGCGATCATCATCGTGGCGGTGCCCTGGCTCCAGCATTCCCATCGGTTCGGGCATTGCGCACTCTCGCAGACGGTGTGGAGCCGCAGGTCAGAGATGAGCGCCTTGGTCGAAAAAAAGACCGGGTTCGAAGGCAAACGCACCTTGATCCAGGGCGGCTTCTGCGCCTGGTGAAGGGCTGGATCGATCTTGGCGCAGGACATCTTGTCGGAAAGCTAAGCCTTAATTTCTAGATTTGGAAGCGAGCCTTGGCAACTCTCGACATTTCGGCAGCTCAACTCTGCACGCCGCCAGAAGAGTGTTGTCTCGGGGGCCAGATCTGTCTCTTACCCGCCTCGGAGGGCGCTGTCCGCGCCGTCGGATACAACACTATAATTGAAAACTACAGCGGCACCTCAGTTCATTGTGAAATATTTTGCTCGACTGCCTTGTCCGGTTCGTTCAGAGATTGGGCATGGCACAAAAGAAAGAGCTACCGACTGATCCGAATCCGCCACCGCCTCCGACTTAAGAGCGCGGCCTGAAAAACGGCCTTCTCTCGGAAGCAATAAGCTGAGAATTCAAAATTCCAGGACCGGCGTCTTCCAGGCTCTTTCTTCTTCTACTCTCTTTCGGCTCTCAGGTGACGGGCACGACGGTGGCCATCTCGAGTTCCTCGGGAGGTATTTCAGCCTTATCGGTGATCAGCCGGCGCAGCAACGGAATGAGCAGGACAAGCGCGAGGCCGACTACGAGGCTGCCCGCTCCAAGCGCTCCGAAGAGTTTCATATAGTCGGGATTGGTCGCAGCCGCGGTAGCGCCGTTAGGCTCGGGAATCATCCCCGAGAAGTCACCCGCGAAGAGTGACGCGAGGCCCGTCCAGAGCATCCAGCTACCCATCATCACACCTTGATACTGCTTTGGCGCGAGCTTGCCGATCATGGCGTAGCCAATGGGAGAGATAAGTAACTCACCAATGCTCTGGAGCACATAACTCATGAAGAGCCACCCAAACGCACTCTTGCCGTCGCCCGCCAGCTTGATGCCCACTGGGAGAATGAGAAAGGCGACCGCCATCAAGAGCAGCGACGCCGCAAACTGCTTCGGTATGTCGATCTTCCATCCGCGCGCCCGCATCCGCGTGAAGAGCGACGCAAGCACCGGCCCGCCAAGCACGATGCAGACGGTATTGATATTCTGAATCCACTGCGGCTGGATCTCCACCCGGCCGACCATCAGGTTCACGTTGTGGACGGCGAACAGCATCAGGCCATTCGGCGCCATCTGGTAGAGCGACCAGAACATGAGTGAGCCAACGGTCAGAATCAGGTAGGCCGTCATGTTGCGCCGCTCGCGGCGATCGCGGTGGCGGAACGTGAGGTAGATTAGCATGGCCGCGACCGCGGCGCAGATCCCCTTGATGATCGTCTCGGTCCCGCCCGGCCGCTGGAGCATGAACCAGACGACAGGGACAAGCCCAATGAGAATGGCGATCCCCGCGAGCTGGCGCAGCCGGAACTGACTCGGAAGCACCTCGAGCAGCAGGGTGTTGCGGTCGGCCAGCGTCTTCCATGTGAGCATGGCGATGATGATGGCGACAAAGTTACCGAGCGTGGCGAAGATGAAGAGACTCGAATAGCTCTGCGTCCCCTGGAAATAGCCGGCGACAGAGAACCCGACAAAGAACCCGACGTTCATGCCGGCGTAATTCCAAAGGAAAGCTCCTTCGCGGCGCGGGTCCTCCGGAGTAAAGCGCTGCGTCAGCATCATATTGATGCAGGTGACATTCAGGCCGCTCCCGGTAAGGAAGAACGCGAGGCCGATGTAGAACATCGCCGCCGTGCCGACCGCGATGCACGCGCAACCGATGACCTGTACCGCCATACCTCCGACGAAAAGATTCCGGTTCGACAGGAACCGTCCGCCGAGGTAACCGCCGAAGAGATGCAGGCCATAGTTGAAGGCGCCAAACACGCCCATCAATGTCGTGGCCAGTTTCACCGAGAGCTGCAAATGCTTCGTCGCGTAAAGGACCAGCGTCGAGTAAAGAACGGCAAAGCCGAGTGTCGCGAAGATTTGAATGAAGAAGAGCGCGGCCGTTCCCTCCGGAGCCGCGGAGAAAAGGCGTTTGACCGATTTCACAGGGCACTCATTTCGCCCGCAACCGCAGGAAAAGTCAAGTCATCCGCCGCGCCGGTAGTGTCCGCCGCGCCTACTTCTCCTTCTACTTTAGCCTTTCACCTTTCTACTTTCTTCGCCCATTTGTGAGCTCTTCAGGCGTGGCTAATGTAGTCATATGTCGAAACAATATACTGCTCGGCCGACGCAAACGATTGATCCAAACAAGAAATACTTCGCTGCTTTCAATACTGCACGCGGCGAAATCCTGTGCGAACTCTTCGCCAAAGATGCTCCCCAGACGGTGAATAATTTCGTCTTCCTTGCCCGGGACAAATTCTACGACGGGACTGTCTTTCACCGGGTCATTCCCGATTTCATGATCCAGGGCGGCGATCCGAGCGGGACCGGACGGGGCGGACCGGGCTATCAATTTGCAGACGAGGTCGCGGGCAACCCGCACAAGCATCACGTGGGTACTTTATCGATGGCGAACGCGGGACCGAACACGAATGGCAGCCAGTTCTTCATCACCCACGTCGTGACCAACTGGCTCGATGGCAAGCACACTGTCTTTGGCAAAGTCTTGTCGGGACAGGACGTGGTCAATGCGATCCAGCAAGGAGACAAACTGAACTCCGTGACCATCCGCAAAGAGTAGGGCGAGTTTTTTCCTCGGGAGATCGATTTCCACAGGCGGGCGCGCTGATTAGGGCATTGAGCTTTACTTTGGCCTTCCTCCTTCCCATCGCCCCTTGTTGCCGCGCGGCACCTGAACAGCTAAGATCGGTTCATGAGTACCGCGCGGGAAATTGAAGACGCGATCCGGTCCTTGTCGCCCGGTGAGCGTGCCAAGTTGCTGCAACATCTTCCTCACCTCTTTCCGGAGTTTGCAGGGGACCAGGAATGGGACCGCATCATGGCCGATGAACGTCCCCGCCCGGCTCTAAGCAAGCTGCTCGACCACTATGAGGCTGATCTCGAGGCCCACCCTACGAGCTTCCCGAAGGTCGCTGAGGATGACTTTGAGCAATCAGCGTGACCTCGCGCGCTGCGCCGGAGTTCTGGCAGTTGTATCGTCAGCTACCGCCCCAGATCCAATCCGCCGCGAGCAAGACTTACCAGATCTTCAGCCAGAATCCCGCGCATCCGAGCCTTCGCCTCGAAAGGTTGCGAGGCGACCCACGAGCATGGTCAGTCCGGGTGACGCGAGATTATCGCGCAGTTGCGCTGCGGCACGGGGACGAGTGGCTTTGGTTTTGGATTGGGACTCACAAGGAATTTGACCGGCGTTTCCCCGCCTGATCTGCATTCACCTTCTGCCTTCGCCGCAGCGCCTGGCAACGACGTGTCGCGGTTCTTCGCCGTCTCAATTCAATCCTACGGCTGGAGTGAGCGAACCAGGTCGCGGACCTTCTCGGCCTCAGGCGTGTTCCAGAAAATCACATCCGCGTCATCAGTCGCGGAAGAAGAAAATTCCACCCGGCCGATCCCAAGCAGTCCGGTGAAGCCAGTCTTTTGCAGGTTAATGCTGCGGATATCGGAAATGCGGACCTCATTTGAAATGCGATTGATGATACCGTAATCAACACTAACCCGCTTATTCGTGACTGTGTAACGGCGCCGCCGCTGGTCTAACTCGATCCAGCCGATGAGTAACACCGCAATCACGAGAAGCGCGGCCCGCACCGCCCAAAGAGTTAGCCCGAAATCCGGCAGCACGAGCCAAAAGCTCGCGACGACGGCGGCGAGCAGGATGAGAATC
>JAICXG010000295.1 GCA_025980625.1 Chthoniobacterales bacterium | reverse complement strand
GGTTGAATGCCGGCATCGATCGCATTCGGATTCTGGTCGGGAAACTCAAGCTGATCCGTGGCGTCGATTTCCGCCTCGAGCTTAATCGTTTCGATCGGTGGACCTTTCAGGCGCAAGACTTCAGAACGATCGCCGCCACTCGCATCTGTGCTAACTCCCTGGATTTGGAGTGAGCGGGTCAGCGTGTCCGGGTTGTACTGCAGCGAGATAATGCGCCGCACCGTAGCCGTGTCAGGATCGATGAGAACGATGCCGCCTTTCAGGAGCCGAGGAGAATTTGGCGGGCTACTCATATCAAGGTCTCAGGCAACCGTCTTTGTTGCCTCACTTCGTTTCCTGGAAAACCGGCGCATAAAGGCGAGGGTTATCATTTTGGCAATGGGCGATCGGTGGGCCAGCGCGCCCGATCGACGTAGATTGTTTTGTCCACGATGAAGGCGACCGGCACGTTATCGGGATCGCCGCCATTGAATCGCCAGCCCTGTCCATGTGCCTCCGATGAAGCGCTGAAGGCAATTTGATTCGGGTTTAGGTTCGCAATCTTTGCGACCCGATCGAGACTGACCGGTTGCACCATATTGACACGCTCTCGTGGGCCGCTGGTCGCTACGCTTCCTCCCTGACTTTGCGCCGGTGCGGGTTGCGGCGGCGCTTGACCGGTATCGGCGAGCCCAACGTTTTCCGGCTGATTCGCGGCAGGCGCAGGAGCGGGAGATGAACTTACCGGTGGCTTTGCTGGGCTCTGTGCCGGCGGAGGTGCTTGACCGGTATCGGCAAGCCCGATGACGCGCTTGCTCGCAGCAGGAACCGGTGGAACAGCGCCGCCAAATCGTTTCTGGGTAAAAGCGTGCGGGCCGCGCCTTTCGCCAGGAGAAACTGGCACGCCCGCACTTGTGGCAGGTTGGAGAAGGGGATGATCGGTGCTGACCCGAATATTCCCATCGCTGTCGAGATATGCGGTCGGCGCCGGTCGCGAACCGCCACCCCGCGCCTGCCAGTCTGCCTGATGTGAAACGGGGTCCTGCGGTTTGATCGAGGAGGGAGCGCTGACGTTTGCCCGCACGAGCTCAACGTCGGTGACCGGCCTGGGCCCGGCCTGCGTCGGGTTCGAAGGCATTGGCGGAGGCGAACTTTGGAGTGTGCGGCGTCCGGCGTTCCCACCTCCGCCGTCGGCCGCGCCGCCGCCGCCGCCGCTGGCATTACCACCGCCAGCCGCACCGCCACCGCCATTCTCTTTGAGCTCAGTGCCGCCGCCAGAAAATGACTTGGCCGTATTCACAGCCGCCTTCACCGCCACGGGGGCATACCCTATTGCAACCAATCGATCGACGATGTCATCCTCGGTCAGCGGCCGCTTTTCGCCGTTTACGATCACGTAACCGCGCGATAAGTCCTCAACAGCTTGGACGGCTCGCACCGCCGTCGTTGCACCGGTTGAGATCGTGTTGACCTTGTTTGCAACAGACAATATCTGCAGAGCACGTGCCGTAATGCTACTGCTGGTCGCACTGGCACCGGTGGCAGGTCCGCCGCCGCCGGCTATGTTGCCGGCTACGATCGAAAGACCTAGCTGAGTTCCTGTTTCGATGCTGTGCCCATAATGATAGCCATAGTTAGTCTGGTAGTCAGCACGGAGGCCGCTTAGATCCAACAGGTGAACGGGCTCATCCCCCCGAATTGTCTGTACCAAATTGATTGGAGATGCAGGAGTGTCGATGAAGCCTTGGGCGAAACCGAGCGCGCCATTCCAATAGCCGCGCCCGACGTCTTTGAACATCTCCAGGGCCATGTCCGGCCCGGTATTAAGAAGCTCGTCGATCTCATGCAACCTAAGCCTTCTATCTTCTAGCATTTCCTCATACATCTCTTGGACTAGTCGGAGTGAGCTGGTCCGATAAGTTATTGTCTTTTGAGTTTGCAGCTTCCTTTGCGTGGCACGCGGATCGTAAGGAAGATCTTTCCAGTCGATGTAATGCCGCAGCGCGTCGGCTTCTGCGCGACTGATCGATAGCACTTGCTGAAAGAATCGTACGTCAAGCTCGTAGGGAAGATGGAGCGGCTCTACTTTGCGCAGCGCATCGTCGACTGGGATTTCTATCTCCTTCCACTCTTTGTGAGCGCGAAGGTATTCGTGACGCTCTTCTCGATCTTTCTTTATGTCGGCGCGGCGTTGTACGTGTTTCCTGCTTACTTCCTCGAGAGCAAGAGTGAGCTTACGATCGACTGGAGCTTCTTGCCGTGCGATCGCAGCAACATCTGGAGTCGCAGCCGTAACTGCGGGCACAGCTTGAAACTGCCCCTGTGCACCCGGTTCGGCCTTCGTAGCGTTGTCCGTCTGGGGGATACTCGGTGGTGAGTCGGAGACACTTATCGGGTCAGCTTCCGCGAGTCGCTCCAGATCGGCGTCACTCAGACCGCCGCCAGGGTTCCCGGCGGAAGGCGATTTCTTCTCGTCTTCTTCCTCCTCCACCACGGGCGCTCTAGCCAAGCCAATGCGAGAGGCTGGAAGCTCCCGTCTTACCCGATTGCCTTGAGCGATGTCTCGTCCAGCGCTTGTCGCCGCCTGCTCTACTGCGGTATTGGCCGGTGAAAGAGATGGCGCGCGACTTCTTTGCTGAACAGTGTGCGCCAGTTCATGCGCCAACAGCTCGCGTCCTGCGGACGTAGTCGGAGCGAACTTTCCGCGGCCGAACACAATGTGCTGACCCACGGTATAGGCTCGCGCGTGCACCGCTCGCGCTGACTCCGCTGCCGCGCTGTCGTGATGTACTCGAACATTGGCAAAGTTGTAGCCGAAGCGCGATCCCATCTCCGGGCGTATCTGCTGGTCGAGCGACTCTCCCTGCTGCGCAATCACGCGCTGGACGGCCGGTGAGTGCTCGTCAGCATCTTCACGCTCTTCCGGCATACGACTCCGGTTGGAAAAGCAACTTGTTGGGTTGGGAGCTTCATGCTCCCTCTGAGGATTCCGTGCAACGTGAGCAACTTCCCGGAGGCTCATTCCTCTGCTCCTTTACAAAGCGCGTCTGCGATTGCCCCGCCCAATGCTGGGCCATCGGAAGTAGCTCGCTCGCGCAGCCGGCCGGTACTAAGCCGCTCCTGATTTGAAAGCCATCTGTTTGGCAACCCGCCGTGCGTCAGTAGTGCCGTAAGGCGTGATTTCAGCGCGTCGGCGACACTCCATCGCAACCGCGGATCCACACCATTGAGCACCAACTCGTCGATGTGCACCTCGATCTCGCGCGGATTCATCGCCAGCCTCCCAGTTCCGTTTCGGTGAGCGGCTTTTCGAGCTTTTCGTATTCGAGGCGGACTGCGCCTAACAAATGC
>JAICXG010000259.1 GCA_025980625.1 Chthoniobacterales bacterium | reverse complement strand
TTCGCCTCGGCGGCGTTCTTGTGTTGCAGGCGTAAGCTTTCCGCCAGTCCGTAAAGTGACCAGCCATTGTCGCGCAACCGGGCAAGGTCGTCGCGATAAACCTGCTCGGCCTCGGCATATCGTCGACTGTTCATGAGAACTGCGCCTAACGAATGCCGCACCGGAATGATCCAGGCGGGCGGCTCGTCATATTTCAGCGCGTCTTCCAGTTTGATTGCTTCCCGCAGCTCGGCGATGCCTTCCTCGAGCTTGTCCTCGCGCAGAAGGATTTCGCCTTCGGTCATGTGCTGGGCGACTGCGATCACGTCTGCGGCGCTGTTGTTGCCGAACGTTTCCTCCTTTGGGATAAGTTTCGACTTTTCCAGAAAGATGGCCTGCTCTTGTCGAGCTTTTTCCGGCTCGCGCTTGGCCGCGTACGCAATCGCACGCGCGGCATGATGAAAGGCGCGGGTCGCACTCATGTAATCGGGATAACTGTCAGGCTCAGCCAGGATTTGGTCCCACATTCCAAAACGCACCATTACTTCCATCGGCATCGCGACATAGCCTTCCGCCTGGAGCGCGTTCTCCTTCAGGAAACCCTGTGGTAGTTCCGCGACCATTGCCCGGATATGCTTCATCGCCAGCTCGCGCTGGCCGGTCATCATCGCGGCGTAAGCCAGCATGTGACGGTTATGGGCGACATAGACGTTAATGAAACCCTGCGGCGGCCCGACAATCTTGCGATAGCGTTGGTCGGCCGCGACTGCGCGTTCGTTAGTCTCAACCGCCTGCTGCCAACGCCCGCAACGGATATCAATGTGCGATGGCATGTGAACATTGTGCGCCAGGCCCGGCTGCAAGCTGCGGAGCCGATCAGCGGCGGCGGTCGCCCGCTCCGGGTGGAGCGAAGCTTCGGTCGCGTGGATATAGAGGTGGTTTGCGAAGGGATGCTTCGGATTCAACTTTAGGACTGCCTCCAAGGTCGCGAGCACTTCCTCCGTGCCAGGATTGGGCTGACCTTCGGCGGTCCATTGGTTCCAAGGGCGCAGGTCCATCATCGCTTCGGCAAATAGAACCCCAACATCCGGATCCTTAGGGTATCTCTCCCAGACCTTGCGCATCGCGTCCGCATAGGCCTGGTCAAGCCCGGCGCGGTCACGTGGTTGTGGGTTTGCATAACGATGACTCAGCGCCTCGATTAAGTCGCGCTCGACCGGCAAAGCGCCGGCTGTGTTCGCCTGTGCGAGCTGCAATTCCTTCCCGGCCAATGCGGCCGCCGGCGGCGGGACGAGTGGCAGGTTAATGTGCGGACCGCAGGCGAGCGCGATGCCCCAGTGAGCCATGGCGCATTTCGGATCGGCCTCGGCCGCCGCCTGGAAAGAGCGGATCGCTTCACCATGGTTAAAGCCATGATAGAAGGCGAGGCCCTGGTTAAAATAGCGCTGCGCCTGTGCCGAGTCCGTAGTGACTTTGCGTTTGTAACTGCCGAGTCCTTCGAAGAAAGGTTCCTCGTTTGCCCTAACGAAATCGCCAGCGGCGAGAGCAAGCGCCAGTGTGACCAGGCCCCAGTTGAATCCAGTTGCTTTCATGGCGACATCATTTCGTTGCAGTCCCGGCCTGGGCAAGGATTTTCCGCAGCATGAACGGCGATTGGCCCATCACCCGGCGCGAAGCGGCGCGATTGATCGGTGGCGCGGCCGCGGCCACGCTTCTCCCGCTACCGATGAAAGGAGCGCAAGTGCCTGACGAGATGCGAACTCGAACGATTCCTTCGAGCGCCGAAAAGATTCCCGTCGTCGGGCTCGGCACCTGGCAGGTGTTTGACGTCGGGGATTCGCCCGACGAACGCCGGCCGCTGCGCGAGGTACTGGCACGCTTCGTCCAACTCGGCGGAAAAGTGATCGACAGCTCCCCGATGTACGGTCGCGCCGAAGGTGTCATCGGGGACCTAACGAGCGAGCTTGGGCTGCGCGCTCAACTTTTTCTCGCGACCAAGGTGTGGACGAGCGGGAAACAGGCCGGGATCGAATCGATGGAGCGCTCGTTCCAAAGACTGCGCGTGCAAAAACTCGACCTCATGCAGGTCCATAATCTTGTCGATGTCGGGACCCAGCTCGCGACCATGCGCGCCTGGAAAGCAGAAGATCGAATGCGCTACCTCGGAGTTACTCATTATGTCGACTCAGCCTTTCCCGAGCTGGAAACACTTCTTCGCCGCGAGACACTCGATTTCATTCAAATTAATTACTCGATCATCGACCGCAATGCGGACGAACGGCTGCTCCCGCTGGCGCGCGACCGCGGTGTCGCCGTGCTTATCAATCGTCCATTTGCCAGCGGCGACCTCTTCCCCCGTTTGCGCAGTAAACCGCTGCCAGAATGGGCGGCGGAATTTGATTGCAAGTCATGGGCGCAATTTCTCCTCAAGTGGATCCTTGGCAACGAAGCGGTCACTTGCACGATCCCGACCACCGGAAAAGTAAGTCATCTCGAAGATAACATGAGCGCGGGCGCCGGGCGGCTGCCGGACGCGCCGACGCGCCGGCGAATGGCGGACTATGTCGTCTCACTTTAGGTGGAGGCGACGCTACAACCATTCCTTGAGCCTGGGCCAAAGACTTTGCAGGCCGCCTTTGAGACCGCGGCAGAGGTAAATGTGGTTGCGCTGCTCCCACGGTATCGCCCATTGACCTGTATCGATTGGACCAAGGTCTTCGACCGACTGAAATGGCTCCGCCTCTTCTCCACCTGGATCGTCGATCGCAAGCATAAGATCACCGCTATAACCGCGCGGGCCCCAGAGATAATAATTCTGATGACCGGAGAGCGCCGGCAGGAGTCCATACTCGCGTCCAAAGAAATCGATTGCTCCCGCCTCGCCATAGTTCGGGCAGGAGATCGCGACCTTCCTTTGTTCGTTAGGGACAAGATCACGATAGGCCCGCGCGACCGAGGGCACCATGTCTTCCCAGCCAAACTGGTCCGCAAACAACTGCGGAAGCGCGGCGCTATGCGATGTTTCAGTAAGCGGCGGAGCGAAATGGGTGGCTCGCATGTAGCTAACCAACTTCTCAGGCGGGAGAACGGGTATTACCGTCGGTGCGAGGATGGCGGCGATGACCAGCATGGCCGCGAGCAGCCCCGGCCGGACAAAACTCAATCGCGCCGCAAAGAGTCGCTCGAAAGCCACCGCCCCGGCCACGAAGAGCATCGGGTAAGGGGCCAGGTAATAATGCCGTGCAGGATGATGAATTCAGTCGGAGTGATGAGATAAGCAAAGCCGAGCACCCGATAACGGCGCCCATCGCGAGCGAAGAGCAGCCAGATCAAGTTGCCAAGCCATAAGGGCAGCGTCATCGGATTGAGAATGATGACCTGTTGGAACAGAAATTTCGGCGGCGAGAGCACAATGTTTTTCAAGCCATCTCATAAATAGCGGGTCATCCCGAGCGGAGCACAGCGGAGTCGAGGGATCCCGTGAAGTCACCTTAAAGCTTTGCGCGCCGGGATCCCTCGGCTTGGCTCGGGATGACAGGCATTTTGGATTTATGAGATGGCTTTCTAGAGTCATGTAGCTTCTTAGCGATTGAAGCGGGTCGGAGCAAGATTCTTTGCCGAGAGTGGCACTAAACGGCGGCCGGCGTTAACATCGGGACCGGATGGAGGAGAATGACAATAAGGAGCCATTGCTGCGTCTCGCGATGTGGTCGGGTCCGCGCAATATCTCCACCGCGATGATGCGCTCCTGGGACAACCGCGTCGACACCGCGGTCGTGGATGAGCCATTTTATGCCTTCTATCTCAGGGCAACAGGCAAGAAGCATCCGCTCGCGGAGGAGGTCATCGCGAACGGCGAAACCGATTGGCAGAAGGTGGTGCAGTGCCTAACGAGTAAAACACTTCCCGGGAAACGGATTTTCTACCAAAAGCAGATGACGCAGCATCTTTTGCCCGCGATCGAGCGTGAGTGGCTCGCCAGCGTGACAAACTGTTTCCTGATTCGCGACCCGGCGGAAGTGATTGCTTCCTACGTGAGAAAGAATGACGAGCCGGCCCTGGAAGATCT
>JAICXG010000109.1 GCA_025980625.1 Chthoniobacterales bacterium | reverse complement strand
TCGAGGGCGCGGTCGAGTTGCAACCCGGAGCCGACAGCGACGAAAGCGCGCGCCTTCTTCAAAGCATGTTGGACGCAAACAAGCTCACGCCATTGGAAGACGTCGTTAGGCAAGATGGCACCCGGCTCGATCCGCCCGCGCGGCGCCTTTACCACGCTTATTCGGAGGCGCTCCTGCGACTGTTGCTCGGCGCGTCCGGCGGTCGCCGAAAACTCGTGCAGTACCTCGAAGATCTGCCGTCTGCGCCTAACGATCCGATGGCGGATTTAATTGTCCATTTTCCCGAGACGTTGGGCCGTTCACCCGGCAAATGGTGGGCGTTGGGTGTCGCTTCCCTGGCAGCGAGTGATCGCTATGAAGTCCTGAATGCGCCGGAGACCGCGTCGCTGCTTGATCGTCTATTGCATTTTCGGATTGCCGATACGGATGACAAAAAGCAGCAGTATTCGTTAGGCGATTACTCCCGGTTTTTGCGATTGCCGGCGGCGCATCGTGTTCTCGACCAGTTGAGCCGGCAACTGCTTCTCCTCTGCGCCCGGGCCCATCCTTCGTATCGACCGATTGTGCAGGAGGATTACGAAATTGCCCAACTGCTGGCGCGGGGGAAGACCCGCGACGTTGCCGAACGCCTCGCGCGAGTTGCGAGCGACCGCAGATTGGTCGAACGCCAGACCCGCGAGATCGATGATTACCTCAATTGGTATGAAGCGACGCAGTTGAAAACCATGAGCGGCGCCTTTCGCCAAGTGCTGAAGGCTGACGCGGGAGAAAAGAGCGCGCAGCGCCGGCGCGATCCGATTTCGGTTTACCTCGACTCGCTCGAAATGGAAATGCAGTAACTCGATCGGGCGAGTTGCTCCGCACGCGGTTGCTGATTATCATAGGTGCTCGCGTTCTCCGGAACGCCTCTTTCCCATGCAGAAAATTGGATTTGCCGAAGCCCTCGACTCGATCGTCGCGACCGACAACCGTTACCACCGCGACGCCTACGTGTTCCTGCGCGACGCGCTCGATTACACCACCAAGCAGCAGAAAAAATCGAAAGGGGCCGCGGTCCGCCACGTCGCCGGCCCGGAATTGCTCGAGGGCGTGCGGACTTATGCGCTGAAGGAATTCGGGCCAATGGTGCCGACGGTTTTCTCCCACTGGGGCATCGAGCGCTGCGAAGATGTCGGCAACATGGTCTTCAACCTGATTGACGCCGGGATTTTTGGAAAAACCGAGCAGGACTCGATCGATGATTTCAAGGCGGTCTATGATTTTCGGGATGCTTTTGTGAAGCCATTTCAGCCGTCTCCGAGCGGAGCGGCGCAGCTTCCGCCCGCTCTCCCCGAGCCGAAGATTTCATGATCGGGAGACTGGGGAAATTTGCACCTGGTCCATCGTCGTGCTGAAGAGCGATCGATTGAAAAGTGCCCCGCCGGCGAGCGCGGCGGCGATCACGTTTCCGCCCGTCACGGCACAGAAGTGGACCCTGCCTAACGGCCTAACGATCATCGTGCAAATCGACCGGAGCGCGCCGGTCGCGAGTGTCCAGGCGTGGTGCGGCACCGGGAGCATCGACGAAGGGCGTCATCTCGGGGCCGGGCTTTCCCACATTCTCGAGCACATGCTTTTCAAAGGCACAAAGAAGCGGACAACGAACGCGATTGCGCAGGCCATCCAGGACGAAGGCGGTTACATCAACGCCTACACCTCTTTTGACCGGACGGTGTATTGGGTTGATGTCCCGAAGGAAGGCGTCCCGGTCGCGCTCGATGTTTTGTCCGACGCGATGATGAATTCAACCGTGCCGGCGGAGGAATACGCGAGGGAGCAGGAAGTGATTCGGCGCGAGTTCGCCATGACCTATGATGATCCGGACCGGATGGTCGGGCAGCTCATGTTCAAGACGGCTTACCAGCGTCATCCCTATCGGCTGCCGGTGATCGGCGAGCTGCAAATCTTTGATCAGCTGAGGCAGCAGGATGTGGTCGAGTACTACCGCAGCCGCTACGTGCCTAACAATCTCACGTTTGTCGTGGTTGGAGACGTCGATGCGGGCAAAATTTACACCCAGCTGGCGGAGTGCTTTGCGCCGTATCCGGCCCGCCCGCTCGAGCCGCGCTATATTCCGCGCGAGCCAGGGCAACAGGGCCGGCGGGAGGTGAACGAAGAATTCGCAACCGAGCTCACCCGCCTCGCGCTCGCCTGGCACGTGCCGGAGATCACGCATCCTGACGTGCCGGCGATTGACCTGCTTTCCACCATTCTCGGCGATGGTCGCAGCTCCCGGCTTTATCGGCGTGTGCGCGAGGAAGCCGGGCTGGTCTTTGGAATTTCTGCGTTTTCCTACACCCCGGGCGACCCGGGCATTCTCGGAATCGACGCGACGCTCGAGCCGCAGAATCGGGTCGAGGCCGAGCGAGCTATCCTGCAAATCATTGCCGAGCTGCGGGAAAATGGCGCGACTGCCGAGGAGCTGGCCAAGGCGAAGAAGATTTCGTTAGGCCACTCGTTAGGCTCGCTCACCACGATGCGCGGCCAGGCATCCGATCTCGGTTCGAACTGGTTCCTTACTCGCAATCTCAATTTTACCCGCGATTACCTCGAGGCGCTGCAGAAGGTCTCGCTCGCAGACATTCAACGGGCGGCGGCAACCTATCTCATCGAGGATAACCTGACCGTTGTGTCGCTCAATCCACGCGGCACCCTGGCCGCGAAGACGACGGAAGCGGTCGCTGTTTCCGCCGGCGACGTGCAGAAATTCACGCTTGCCAATGGGCTTCGGCTTCTCGTTAGGGAAGATCCCCGACTTCCCCTCGTTTCGATGGTGGCCGTTTTCCGCGGCGGCCTCCTGGCCGAGACTGCTGCGACGAACGGCGTCACGCGCCTCATGGCCAAGACGCTCGTGAAGGGAACAAAAACGCGCACCGGCGAGCAGATCGCCGACACGATCGAGGCCGTCGGGGGACACCTCGCAGCAGACGCCGGCAACAACAGCTTTAGCGTCTCGCTCGAAGTGACGCGGCCCGATTTTCGGCTCGGCGCCGAGCTGTTTTGCGACGTGCTGCTCAACGCCACGATTCCGGAAAAGGAAATTGCGCGTGAACGTGAAGTTCAGCTCGCCGGGATCCGGGAAGAGGAAGAACACCTCACGACAGTGGCGCGCAATCTTCTTCGCCGCGCTCTCTTCGGGAATCATCCCTACGGCTTGCGAACGAAAGGATCGCCCGAATCGGTGGCGCGACTCCGCCGTGAAGATCTGCTCGATTTTCGCGATCGCCACCTCGTCGGGAAGAACGGTGTGGTGTCGGTTTTCGGCAATGTTGATGCCTTGGAAGTGAAATCCCTGTTCGAGCAGTTGCTCGCAACGCTACCGGCGGGCGAACTGGCGCTGAGTCATGCCCCCGTCCCGCCGCGTTTCGACAAGACTATCGTGGTCGAGGAGGAAAAGGAGAAAGCGCAGGGAGTCCTGATGGTCGGCTATCGCGGGACGGACATCTTTAGTCCCGATCGTTATGCGCTGGAGTTGATCGACGAAGCGAGCAGTGATCTGGGCTCGCGCTTTTTCATCAGGATTCGTGAACAGATGGGACTCGCCTATTACGTCGGCTCAAGCCAGATGCAGGGACTGGTCCCGGGACTGTTTGCATTTTATCTCGGGACCGACCCGGCCAAGCTCGAGCCGGTCAAAGCCGCGCTCCTTGATGAAATTGGGCGTCTGGCGAGCGCCGGCCTAACGACTGAAGAACTGGCGCGGGCGAAGAAAAAGCTGATCGGGCAACAGCGGATCGCCAATCAGGGCAACGATTCGTTTGGCTACATGTCCGCACTGGACGAGCTTTACGGATTGGGCTTCGATCATTATAAGAAGCTCGAGGAGGAGATCGAGTCCATCACCGGCGGCCAGATCCAACGGGTGGCGGCGAAATATTTCAATCAACCCTACGTCCTTGCGACGGTTCGGCCGGCGAATCACTTTGAGAGGACAGCGCAAAACAAACCTTGAATCGGCACCACTGTTATGGCTGAAGTCCAAACCACCACGCAATCGGGCGAGATGACGCAGCGCTTCATCGAGTTCGTCATGATGCAGGCGCAAAACGCCGCGCTTTTTCTTGGCCAAATCCCGAACCCACAAACCGGCAAAGCGGAAGTGAACCTCGAGGTCGCGCGCATGTTTATCGACCAGCTGGCCATGATCGAGGAAAAGACGCGCGGTAACCTGAGCAAAGACGAGACGACAGTGCTGCGAAACGCGCTCTCCAGTCTGCAAATGGCATTCGTCGAAGCGTCGCAAAATGCGGGACGTGACGTCGCTTCGACAGAATCGACCGCTGCCGGGAGCAGAGCGACGGAGCAACCAGCGCCAGCGACGGATCAGGCTGCGCCTGGCGATTCCGAGGCGGAATCGAGAAAGAAGTTCACGAAATCCTACGGCGCCTAACGAGCATAGGTGGATGCGCGGCGACAGGCGCGAGCGCCTGCTTACTGGCTTTCGAGGTCGTAAATTTCCACCAGGGCAACGCCGCTGCTGCCATTCGCATCGTGAACCATCGCCGTGTAACTCCCCGGTGAGAGGGTTGCAATGATGGCGGATTCATGGTCATTCTCCGGCGCCAGGCCGGAAGCGGTGAGTTGTTGTTGCTGCGCGTCTCGCCAGTTGTCGTTCGCGAAGACCAGCGCACCGTTATTGTCGTAAAGCTCAAGCACCGGGTCGGGCAACGCATCCTGAATGCCCGCATTGACAAGACTCGGGCCGATCGCCCGCACCACGACTTTTGTCGGGTCCAGTCCACCGATGATGAACCCGCCGATCATCACTTCCGCGCCGGTGGCCACTTCGCTGCGGGTCGAGATGTTACTCACGCGCGAACTGGCTGGGTCGAGGTCATAAAGTTCGATCAAGCCGATGCCTGATCCGCCGGTCGCGCTCCGCAGCACCGCCGTGTAACTACCGGGGGAGAGGATAGCAGTGATGAATGATTCCAAGCCGCTGCTGGGTTGCATTCCGTCCGGAATAACACCGCCCGGGAGTGAGGAGCAGTTGTCATTCTGGGCGATCAGCTTGCCGGTCGAGTCATATAACTCCAGGACTGGGTCTGCTAAGACATCGGACAGACCTGCCTGCGCGAGCGAAGGCCCGATACCACGCAAGGCCACGGGCTTCGCTACGTCGCCGGTAATGATGAAGCCACCGATCGTTACTCCGGTCCCGCTTTCCACCTGCGCCCGCGTCGAAACATTCAGCAGCATTTTAGTCGGGGTCGGTTCGACTGCGGGAGGTGGCGTGGCCGTTGGTGCCGGGCTAACCGTCGGAGTCGGCGTCGAAATTGGCGTCGACGTCGGTGTTGCGCTCGGTGTGGGTGTCGGTGTCGGATCGGCCGTCGGATTAAAACCGGCACTCAGGAATGCGATTGCCTGGTCTTTCACTTGCGACCAATAGGCGAATGCATGCTGCGAGCCGGCGAGCGTCAGCGCCTGGTAATTGGTGACGCCAAGGGCATCGAGCGCATTGGTCATATCGGCGAGCTGCCCGAAAGGCATGGTGTCAAACTCCGTATTGATGAGAAGCAGCGGTGACGTTTTGGCGTCGACGACGTAGGCGGGAGATGCCGCGCGAAGGGCGTCAGTTTCGAAGATGGTAACGCCCACATAGTTGAGGCAGGTGTCGATGAAGACCGAGTCGTTTGAACTGAAATCGGAGAGGTCGTATACACCCGAGAGACTGACGCCGACATCGAGCCGGTCCACCCCGGCAGTTCCGACGCCAGCCCCGTAGGCGGTTTGATAACCACCGGACGAACCGCCCACGGCGCCGACTTGCCCACTGCAGCGCGGATCGGAGCGCGCTGCGAGAATAGCTAGCCTGACATCGTCATTTTGATCGGGGAAACGTCCATCCGAGACTTGACCTGCGAGGGCGCCATCCGGAGCGAGCCGATACTCAATAGAAAAAGCAATGTAGCCGGCGGCGGCGAGATCGTTCCCGCAATCGACCGATTCGGGAGAACTGGTTGGCGTGCCGCCTTTAAATAATCCGCCGTGGATCACGAGGACCGCGGGCCACGGGCCGACTCCTTCCGGGGTATAAACGACCCAGTGGAGCGGGGTGCCGTCGGAGGCTGTGGCAAATGTTTCAGTCGGGGGCTGTGTTTTTGCCGGGGCGAGTTGTGCAGCAAGAGGAGCGAGGAAGAGGATGAGAGCGAGCTTGGCGCGGCGGGAGACGAGATGACAATCCATACACTGGTTATGGTTTTTATAGCAGCGGCCGTGCCAGCGGCTGCATCCCCTTTAACCCCGCGCAAGTGCAATCTTAGCATCTGGCAAGACCCAGCCGCCAATTCATTCTGCCGCGCACAAGACGACCTTTGTGAAGCGGTCGCGCGTATTGCTAGCGTGCGGATGACCAGGCGTCGGCTGGACGAAGAAAAAAAGAAAATCGCTCGAATCGAGATCCTGACCGATCCCGAGGAAGCAGCCGAGGACGCTGGTTTGCGCTACGTCAGCGATGATCAGCCTGGCTACACGCGCAAACGTCGCGGGAACAAATTCGTCTACTTCGATACCGACGGACAAAAGATTGGCGACGAAGCGCGCATTCTGCGGATCAACCGTCTCGCCATCCCGCCCGCCTACACTGACGTCTGGATTTGCCCTTCACCGAATGGCCATCTGCAAGCCACCGGACGCGATGATCGCAGGCGCAAGCAATATCGCTATCACGAACGCTGGCGCGAAGTGCGCGATGAAAACAAATACGAAAAGATGGTGGTCTTCGGCTGCGCGCTGCCAAAAATTCGTCGCCGGATCAACCGTGACCTCAGGCGGTCCGGTTTGCCGCGGGAAAAAGTCCTTGCCACGCTGGTGCAGTTACTCGAGCGCACCTTCATCCGAGTGGGCAACGAGGAATACGCCCGGGAAAACAATTCCTTTGGACTAACGACGATGCGCAACCGGCACGTCGACGTGCGCGGCGCGAAACTGCGCTTTAATTTTCGCGGCAAGAGCGGCAAAGAGCACTCCATCGACCTGGAGGATCGCCGCGTCGCGCGCATCATTAAGAAACTCCAGGATCTCCCTGGCCAGGAACTTTTCCAATACGTCGACGAAAAGGGCGAGCGGCATCAGATCACGTCCGATGACGTCAACGCATACCTGCGCGATGTCACGGGGGAGGATTTCACGGCGAAGGATTTCCGCACCTGGGCGGGCACGGTTTTGGCCGCGATGGCGCTGAAGGCGCAGGAGCCGTTTGAAAACAAGTCCCAGGCAAAAAAGAACGTGAAGGCTGCGATCAGCGCGGTGGCGCAGGTGCTCGGCAACACCCCGGCGATCTGCCGGAAATGTTACGTTCACCCGGCGGTGCTCGAGACCTATCTCGAGGGCGCGCTGATCGAGGGATTGAAGACGCGGACGAAAGACACCTTGGAAGAGTCGTTAGGCGACTTGCACTCGGAGGAGAAGGCGGTGCTGGAGTTTTTGCAGAAGCGACTCGCGCGACGATAGCCGGTCTTGCTGACCGAATGTCATGCCGAGCGGAAGGCCATTTAGCGAGATTCTTCGCCCGGTTCGGGATGAAAGCGGGTGCTGAGAGCGCAGATGTTTTCACGTGACGAAGACCGGCAAATCAGCGACGAAAGAACGCCAGCCATGACTTCCGATTTCGGTCGAGCTTTTCAGATTCGCTTCGCCACGCTGAATGACGTCCCGGTCATCCTGCAATTAATCCACGATCTCGCAGAGTACGAGCGTGCGCCCGACGAAGTGATTGCGACGCCGCAATTACTCCGGGAAAATCTCTTCGGTGCGCGGTTTGCGGCCGAGGTGCTGCTGGGCGAAGAACAGGGTGAGCCGGTCTGTTTTGCGCTTTTCTTCCACAACTTCTCGACCTGGATGGGCCGGCGCGGACTTTATCTCGAAGACCTGTTCGTTAGGCCGGAGAAGCGTGGCAAAGGCTACGGCCGCGCCCTGCTTGTGAGGCTGGCGCAGATCGCTCGGGAACGCGAATGCGGCCGCATGGAATGGGCCGTGCTCGACTGGAATGAGCCGGCGATTAAGTTTTACCGCAAGCTGGGGGCTCGGCCTAACGAGGATTGGACGATTTTTCGTCTCACCCGCGACGGGATCGCGCGCCTCGCGAAAGAGGAGTGACGAGTCGCGGGCGCCCCCACCCAAAAGAGCGCCCGCTTTTCTCCTCCCTACCAAATCAGCCCTTCGGCAAAGTGACCACGATCGCGCCCTTCTTGCGCGATCATGACTACTCCGGTTGTGACGCGGCTCGGGGAAGAGGCGTTCAAAATTTCCGTCCGCAAGTGGTGATGAAGAAAATCGCTGCGCCAGAAGCAGCGTTGCCGCGAGGCCGCGCCCGCAAATTCACAACATCCTGCGATCGTGCCGCAAGCGATGAATCAGTGCAGAGCGCGGGTCGCACTTCATTGCCGATGCACGAGATTTCGCAAAACGGGCCAGCAATAATGCGGGAGGCAAAGCGCCGGGTGGGCGCAAGCTAGCGGGGCGGGCGAGCGTTCATGGCCCAGATTTTTTCTCGCGCCGCCAATGTCCAGTCCCGGGTCATCATTTTCGGCTTTCTCGGCCTGGTCATTTTTCTCGGGTGGCTTGTCTACGCCGTCTTTTGGTCGCCCTATACCACTTACGTCGACGTTCCACAGCACCAGCCGGTGCCTTTCAGCCACAAACATCACGTCGGCGATGATGGAATCGACTGCCGTTATTGCCATGACTCGGTCGAGAAATCTTCCTTCGCCGGCATGCCGAGCACGCACGTCTGTATGACCTGTCATTCACAAATCTGGACCGACGCGCCC
>JAICXG010000319.1 GCA_025980625.1 Chthoniobacterales bacterium | reverse complement strand
CGTAAATCCGGGAAAAAATCGAATACTGAACCGGATCGGTGTCCTGGAATTCATCAATCAGCGCAGCCTGATATTTCGCGCGGATGGCCGCGGCCAATTCCGCGCCGCCCAGAGCGGTGAGCGCATCCTCGAGTCGCGTCAGGAGATCGTCGTAGGAGAAAATATTCTGCGCCTGTTTCCGTGCACGCAGTTCTTGGCGGGCGTAAGCAAAAAATTCGGCACGCAACGCCGCACAGAATTCCTCCTCCAGATCGAGCAGGCGCTCGCAGTCGTCGAATACCTTTGAGCGAGGCGGCTGGCACCCGGAACGGACCCGGGCCGCGATCGTGCGCGTGGCGAACGCTTCGAGACAGCCGAGCTGCTCCACCGTTCCGCCCTCCTCGGCCAGGCATTGCCCAAGGTCATCGAGCAGCGGCAGCATCTTCTCCGCTTTGGCGTGGCTGTGCCGCGCCCAGGAAGGATCGGCAAAAAGCGCGCGCAATTTCGCTTCGTCTTTCGCCCAGCTGGCGCGCAACGCCGCCACTGTCATCTCCAACTGGCGCGTAATCTGATCGGGCGAACGCCACTCGTTAGGCAAAATCCGCAGGGTTGGATTTCGCGTCAATTCATCGATGTCCGTGAGCAATTTCTCGGGAGTAATTCTGTTCTTCAGCGCGAGCAGAGTGGCGAGGCGTTCGCCGGCGTAAAAATGGCTGCGCCAGAAGTCCTGCACGATCTCGCGCAGCAGATCGGATTGATTCGCGACCAGCTCGGCGTCGAAGAGCGTGCCGCTCTCAAACGCGCGCTCGGATAAAACGCGTTGGCAGAAACTGTGAATGGTGTGGATCGGCGCTTCATCGAAGTTAATCAGCGCGTCATCGAGCCGTTGCGCGGCAGCGCGGTGATCTTTGTGCATCGGCAGAAGCGCGGCGACCAATTCGTCGTCCGACGCTCCGGTCCGAAACGCCTCGAGCGCCTCTCGCAACAGCTCGCGGATGCGGCTGCGCAGTTCGGCGGTCGCGAGCTCGGTAAAGGTGGTGACCAGAATGCGATCGATCGTTAGGCTGGGTTGCTCGAGGAGGAGGCGCAGGACGAGACCGGCAATCGTGAAGGTCTTTCCCGTGCCGGCGCTCGCCTCGATCAAGATGGTGCCTTCGCCAATCGGGGTGCGCAGCAGGTCGAAGTGGTCGCGGCTCTTCATTTGCGGACGGCTTTCACTGGCGGCACAAAAACCGCAAGGGTGAGTTTTTCCCACTCCTCGTCGAGCGGATCAGCGACATGCCGGAAGGCGAGACGGAAGTACGCGTCCTCCGATTCCGGCCGCTCGCCTTTGTCCGGCTCCCAGGTCTCGGGTGAGCGATGCCACTTTGCCTGGGCCACTTCGAGGGGCGAGCGCTTGCCTTTCGGCCGCAGCGTCTGCTCGACAAACGCGAGCGAGCTGCGCGGGAAAAAGGGCAATGGCTCGCGCAATCCACGCCAAAAATGTTGCAGCAGTTGGCGCAGATGTTTACTCGCCTCCCCCTTCTCGATCGGGCCGAACTTTTCCAGCACCGGTTGAGCTTTCTCGGCCGTGATCAGGACCGATTCGGTTTCCCGCTCGCAGTTCGCGACCAGATGATCGAGCCAGGTGGCGAGCAGATCCTTCGGCTTACGTGTCGTTAGGCGGTAACGAACAAGCCGGCCGCTATGCAGGCGCTCAAGCCGGCCGCGCAGCTCAAATTCGTCAAGAGCCAGCTGCACTTCACGGGCTTCGTCCGCGCTTTCGTTCAGGTGTTGCCTAACGAGTCGAGCAAAGCTCTCCGCCGCTTCGCGCATCTCGCGCAGTTGCGCCTCGCCCGCGTGGCCGGGCGGCAGCGTGCCACTGGCGCGCAACGCCGGCAGAATCGATTCGAGCGGCTCCCCCCGCAGCGCCTGCGTCAACAGCTCCTGCTCGAAGTGATATTTCGGAATCCCATCTATTTCGAGCGGCTCCGAATCCTCGAGCAAACCCTCCATCCGCGGGAGCCGCACGCCGAGGCGTTGCTCGATGAAAAATCTTGCCGGGTTCGCAAAGAAGCGGACCAATTGCGCCATATCGAGTCGGCGCCATTCCGGTTCCGGTTCACTGATCGGTGCGCTGATGAAAGTCGGCGGGGCACGCCGCTCGGTTGCTGCAACTTCGCTCGCGCCACCATTTTCGCGCGAGTAACTAAAGAGGCGTCCGTCACGCTCGAAATATGCCGGGTCGAACGGCTGTAGCCGGTGTTTCGTCACGAGCGGGATAGCGTCGTCGAGCGCGAAGCGCGCCTGCGTGTAATCGAGCAACTCGCTCACGAGCACACTCGGCGGGATCGGGCTGTTGTCGCGACGCGATTGCCCGACGTAGCTGATGTAGAAAACCTCGCGCGCCGAGAGGAGCGCCTCGAGGAAGAGATAGCGATCGTCATCGCGCGTCGTACGATCGCCCGGCCGCGGGTCTTGCGCGACCAGATCGAAGCCGGGCGGCCGATCGTGGCGCGGAAAGGCCGTATCGTTCATACCGACAAGACAGACGACGCGGAACGGCACCGCCCGCATCGGCTTGAGCGCGCAGAAGGTCACCCGGCCGATGAGAAAACCAGAGCCCCTTTCGTTGCGCGCGAGCGCCTGCTCGAGATGCGCGAGGAGCAGATCGAGCGGGACCGCTTCATCGAAGCCGGAGAGCGCGGCGCTTTCGCCTAACGATTCGATGACATGGCGCAAGGGACGCAGTTCCGGCTCGCCTTCGTCATCCGCTTCGAAAAAGCGAAGACTGATTTCGCGCAGCTTTGCCTGCCATTCGGTGAGCGAGCGAGGTTGGGCCAGGTTGCGTCCGGTGGTGAAAAGCGCGCCGGCGAATTCGGCGAAATGGCCGAGCGTTTCCGCGAGATTTCCTTCCACTTCATCAAAGGCGAGACTTCCCTCGAACAACTGCTCGCCTCGGGCCGGCCCGGCATAGCCGAGGAGGAGACGATCGAGCCCGGCGCGCCAACTGTTTTCATTAAAATCCGGCAGTCCGAGGGCGGCGCGAT
>JAICXG010000264.1 GCA_025980625.1 Chthoniobacterales bacterium | reverse complement strand
ATCGCGGCGCGCAAACGATCTACTCGCGGCCGCAATCATATGAGATTCCTCTGTGCGATGGTTTTGCTTTTCGGGCTGGCGGTGAGTTCGTTAGGCGACATCCAGGCGCCGCCAGCGAGCGACTACGGGCCGACGCGTAAATTCGGCCGCGGCCTGGCCAACCTCATTTTTGGGTGCACTGAGATCCCGGCGACGATCGGCCGGGTGAACGAACGCGAAGGAAACAGCGCGGCCGCCGGTTACGGCGTGATCCGCGGGACCGGCCGGGCGATTGCGCGAATGGGCGCGGGATTCTACGAAGTACTGCTCTGGCCCTTCCCGGTGAACTACGGCACTTATTATCCAGTCTTGCCGGGCGATATCCCGTCGATCCATCGCGGCTACAGCGAGTTTCCGCCGGAACCGGGGAACGAAACGAAATATCCCTACGTCCGCACCTACTGAGGTGTCGTTAGGCGGGTGAACTTGCGCCCCGATCAATTGGCGGCGCGCCTTCAGTCGCGCTTCGACGAAAATTTTTCCGATCGCGGCGAATTGGGCGCGGCGCTTTCAATCTGGCACCGCGGCGAATCGGTCCTCGAGCTGGCCGGGGGTTATCGGGATGCGCGCCGCGAGATGCCATGGACTAACGACACCCTCGTTCTCCTCTGGTCGGCCACGAAAGGTCTCGGCAGTGCCTGTCTTTTGCACCTCTTGCAGGAACGCGAGATCAGCCTGGAGCGACGGGTAGCGGAGTTCTGGCCGGAATTTGGCGAGGCCGGCAAAGAGCAAATCACGCTCGCGCAACTTCTCTCCCATCAGGCCGGTCTCTGCGCGCTCGACGAGGTGGTTGAAGTGACCGATTACGCTGCCGTCGTTAGGGCACTGGAGAAACAGAAACCGCTTTGGCCGCCCGGCACCGCCCACGGCTATCACGCGCGCACGTTTGGCTTTCTCGTCCAGGAACTGCTGCGCCGGATCGGTTCCCGCTCGGTCGCAGAATATTGGCGAGCCAGCTTCGCCGAGCCGCTCCAGCTCGACATCTGGATTGGTTTGCCAGCCGAGTTGAACGCGCGAGTTGCGACGATCTACGCCGCGAAGGCAAACAGCGCCGAAGCACCCGACGCCTTTTATCGCGCGCTCGCCACCCCGGGAACCCTCGCGCGCCGGACCTTCTCCTCGCCGCGCGGCCTGCAGTCGATCAGCGCCATGAACTTGCCCGAAAATCGCGCTCGCGAGTTCGTCTCCTTCGGCGGGATCGGCAGTGCTGCCTCGTTAGGCAAATTCTATGCAATGCTCGCGAACGGCGGCACGCTCCAAGGCCGGCGCTTTTTTTCCGACAAGACACTCGCAGAGATGAGCACGACCCTGGCGAGCGGGATTGATCGCGTCTTTGGAATCTCAACCGCGTTCTCCGCCGGTTTCATGAAGGACCCGCCGCAGCGCAAACCGCGAATTTTCGGCCCATCGCAGCTCGCCTTCGGTCATCCCGGCGCGGGCGGGAGTCACGCCTTTGCCGACCCGGAGAACAACCTCGCCTTTGCCTACGTTATGAACCAGATGGAGCGGCAAATTTTACCTAACGAGAAGTCGCTCCGCCTGGTTGATGCGCTCTATCGTTAGGCCAAAACCTCATTACCACTGAGCAATCTGCTTGACATTGCGGTTCCTCCCTCGTCAGCCTCAGATAAAAGACGTTAAGATGAAACCTTCCCTTCTCACCATCGCTCTCACTTTCACGTCCGTTGTGCTTAGCCCCTCCCTCTTAGCGGCCGAACCGACGCCCGCTGGCGGTGCGCCCGCCCCACCCGCAGAGCCGAACTACACCCTGGTTTTTTCCGATGACTTTTCCACTAACCCGAACAGCAATGGCAAATGGACCGTCTTCCGCCGGCAGGGCAATCCGAACGAAGAAGGCTATTGGGATCCTGCCAGTGCGACCTGGTACCTCACTCGGCAGCAGGCGAATTTGGCCATTGCGGCTTTCGCTAATTACGAACTCACGGCCAAAATTTGGAAGGTCAATTTCAAGTATCGCGTCGACAACGGACCGAAGGGGGCCGACGGCTTCGTCTTCATGTTCTACAAGGATAAGTCGGCCTATGGAACCCCGGATAGCGGCACTTACATGGGTTTTCAAACCAGAAATCGGGATGGTTCTGATAACCCGGTGCCCGGCTATGGCCTGCAGTTCGACACGTATCAGTACGTCGGCTGCGACCCTCTTCAAACTAACTACATCGCGATTATCCAGGACGTCGTCTGCCAGAGCGCCCAGATCTACCGTCCCTTTACCGAGATCGACGATAACGTCTGGCACTCGGTTGAGTTTCGCTTCACGAACGGCCGCCTCGTCGCTATGGTCGATGGCACCACCCTGCAAGGCTTCGGTCTCTTCAGCCCGGATTACACCTACACCGGGATCGGCTTCGGCGCCGGCACTGGCTCTTCGGTTTCCAATCAAATCATCGATAATTTCCAGATCTGGGTCGGTGAGAGTGCAAAATAGGCCAGTCTGAGTTCGCCTCAGGTTACCCGAAATGGATCGCGCCTTGGTCGGGATGGGAAAGTGCCGGAGCAGCAGCGTTAGGCTCGTTAGGCACAAATGCGGGCTGGCTTTCACCACCTCATGAATCAAATGGAAGCGGGTTGTGCCCGACTTGACTCCGCTCGATCGAGAGCCATTTATCGTTAGGCAAAAAAGCGCGTGCCTGGAGGGATTCGAACCCCCAACCTTCTGATCCGAAGTCAGAAGCTCTATCCGGTTGAGCTACAGGCACAGATCGACCGAGCCGCTCGCGCAAAATCTGCTGGAGAATTCGGCATGGGGTGGTCGACGGGACTCGAACCCGCAACAGCCAGAACCACAATCTGGGGCTCTACCATTGAGCTACGACCACCGTCGCGCAGGACTTTAGTTTTTTCATGCCGGATTGCAAAGACGAAGCCAACCCCACCTCCGCCGGCAGACAATTGCAAGGCCGGGGTGCGTCAGCTATTATCCGCCGCTTTGGATGAATAATATCCGGCTGCTTCTCCTTCCCGCCCTTCTCCTTCTCGCTGCGGCCCCGGCTGCTTTCGCGCAGGAGGAAGTTGACCCCTCCGAGGTTTTTCTCAAGGCCTACATGACCGCGCAGCAGGGCGAAAAACTTGAGCGGGAAAGCCAGTTCAAACCGGCGCTCTCCAAATTCCGTTTCGCCGGCTCACTGCTCGAGGAGTTAAAGAAAAATCATGCCGACTGGCAGCCGGCGATCGTCGATTATCGCGGACGCAAAATCGCCGAGGCGATCCTTCGCGTGCAGAGCAAACTCGCGACTCAAAGCGATCTCGCCGCCGCCGCCGGAGCGCCCGCGACCGGGAGCGAAGCCGGAGTTTCGCCGAATGTTGCGCCGGCCGAGCCGAGCGTTGAAATCGGCGCGCCATCGCATCTGGCCAGATCGGTCGACCTCCAGGCGGCGGTCGAAGAAGCGACCCAGAAATTGCGCCATCGTATCGACACGCTCGAAGCGGAGCTGAAGAAATCGCAACAGGAAACGAGCAGCGCGCAAAAGGAAAAACTCGAGCTTGCCGGTCGCTTGCAGGCTGCGCATGCCGACTTGGAAAAAGCGAAAAGCGATGCCGCCAATTCCAGCCGGGCGGAGAAGGAAGTGCGCGATCAGCTCGCTGCTGCCCAGGAGTCGTTGCAGGTGATTCAATCCACCGGCGCGGCCGACGCCAAAGCGAGCGAGGCGGTAAAGGCGGAGATTGCGCAGCTAAAGAAGGCGCTCGGCGCCGCCGAGGCGGGCCGCACCGAGGCCGAGAAGGAGAGCGCCGAGGCGAAGAACAAGTTGCTCGATGCGCAGAAGCAGGTCGCGAGTGTGACTGAGCAACGCGATACGATCCAGCGCGAACGTGATGATGCTTTGCGCGAACTAAAAGTCGCGAACGAGGCGAACACTCGTGTCCAGGT
>JAICXG010000331.1 GCA_025980625.1 Chthoniobacterales bacterium | reverse complement strand
TCATCACAATGATCTCGCCGTCGAGCAGCTCGACCCGATCATCCTCATCGAAAATTCCAGCTTGGCCGAGCTTGTTGAATTCCTCGACGGAAAAGCGGTAAGTCTCGACCCCGGCACTCATCACGCCAGTTTAACGTCAGGCGGCGTCTTTGTCCTGCTTCTTGCGAATGAGCGGGACCTTTTTTCCTTCCACGACCGCGCGATTGATTGTCACTTCGGCAACGTCTTCGCGGCTCGGCACCTCGTACATGATGTCGAGCATGATGCGTTCGAGCATTGAGCGCAGGGCACGGGCGCCAGTGCCCTTCGTGACCGCCTGGGCGGCCAGGGCGCGGAGCGCGTCTTTCGTCACCGTCAGGCGCACGTCTTCCATCGCGAAGAGCTTGGTGTACTGCTTGATCATCGCGTTCTTCGTGTCCGTGAGGATCATGACCATCTCTTCTTCAGTCAGCGCATCGAGCGCGCTGATGACCGGAAGGCGGCCGATGAATTCTGGGATCATGCCGAAGGCGAGAAGATCTTCCGGTTCCACCTGGCGCACGGCTTCGCGCCGCATCGCTTCGTCGGCTTCGAGCGAAGGTGAACCGAAACCCATGACGCGATTGCCGATGCGTTTTTGGACAATTTTATCCAGCCCGACGAAAGCGCCGCCGCAGATGAACAGGATTTTCTCGGTGTTCACCTGAATGTATTCCTGGTGCGGATGTTTGCGCCCGCCCTGCGGCGGGACGTTGCAGGTGCTGCCCTCGAGAATCTTGAGAAGCGCCTGTTGTACCCCTTCACCCGAGACATCGCGCGTGATGCTGACGTTATCCGTTTTGCGTCCGATCTTATCGATCTCGTCGATGTAGACGATCCCGATCTCGGCCCGTTTCACGTCGTAATCGGCGTTTTGCAAAAGCCGCAGGATGATGTTTTCCACGTCTTCGCCGACGTAGCCCGCTTCGGTCAACGTCGTCGCGTCGGCGATGCAAAATGGAACGTCGAGAATTTTGGCCAGTGTTTTGGCGAGCAGCGTCTTGCCGGAGCCAGTCGGACCGATGAGCAGGATATTGCTTTTCTCGATCTCGACATCGGCGAAGGGATCGGGTTGAAACGCAGCCGAGGTGTCGCTTGGCGGCGCACTTTGCAGGACGCGCTTGAAATGATTGTGGACCGCGACCGAGAGCGTCTTTTTCGCGATCTCCTGGCCGACGACATACTGGTCGAGCGAGCGCCGGATTTCCGCCGGCTTCGGCACTCGCATGGCGGAAGACTGGCGCCGGGCGTCTTCGTTCAGCTCCTTGTCGAGGATGCTTTTGCAGACGTTGATGCAACTGTCGCAGATGTAAACGCCGGGGCCGGCGATGAGTTTGCGCACTTCCGCGTGGCTTTTCCCGCAGAAGCTGCACATCGTGAGGTTCGAGGCGCGCGCCATGGTCGTCTCCCCTCTAAAGCACGTCCTATTCCTCGACTTTCTGCGGCAGCGCGGCCTCCGCCACGGCCGTCGAGCGGTCGTGCAGGCTGCCGCGCGATCCGTCGCCGTCGAGTAATTTCGCCTCCTTGCGCGATTTGATGACTTCGTCTACCACCCCGTAAGCCTTCGCCTCCGTTGCGCTCATATAATAATCGCGGTCGGAATCGCGCTGCACCTGTTCCTCCGATTTGCCGGTGTGCTGCGAGAGGATGTGGATGAGCCGCTTCTTGAGCTTGAACATGTATTCCACCGTCCGCTCGACATCGCTCGCCTGGCCCTGGGCGCCGCCCGAGACCTGGTGGATCATGATGTCCGAATTGGGCAGGGCGTAACGCTTGCCTTTCGTTCCCGCCGCAAGCAGCACCGCGCCCATACTTGCCGCCATCCCGAGACAATAGGTAGTCACGTCGCAGGTCAGGAATTGCATCGTGTCGTAAATGGCGAGCCCCGCTGTCACCGATCCGCCGGGGGAATTGATATAAACGTTGATGTCCTTCTTCCCGTCCTCCATTTGCAGGAAAAGGAGCTGGGCAATGACCAGGTTGGCGATGTGATCGTCAATCGGCGTGCCGATGAAAACGATCCGGTCCTTGAGCAAGCGCGAGTAGATGTCGTAGCTGCGTTCGCCCCGCCCGGTCTGCTCCACGACCATCGGAACAAGGACGGATTGAGAAAGGTTGGGGTCGCGATGTGTCGTCATTTTGATTCGTTAGGCGTGGCCGGCGGTGCAGTTGCGGACGCGCTCTCGATGGTAGCATTCGACCCGAGGAAATCAATCGTCTTGGCCAGCAGGATCTGCTCGAGCAGGCCGTTCATCGCGTCGTTTTTCTCGATCTCGTGCTCCATTTTTTCGGGCGTGAGGTTGCGATGCATCGCCTCGTGCCGGATGCGGTCGTCGACGTCGGCGCGCGTCACCAAGATTTTTTCCTGCTCCGCGATGCGATGAAGAATGAAATTCGTTTTAAGACGATGCGCGGCGAGTCCGGCGGCCGCCTGAATCAACTCCTGTTCCTTTTCCTTCAGCGCTTCGTCAGGTACGCCGCGTTCCCGATTTTGATGGACCAAATCGGCGAGCGCGTTGCGTGTCTCGCCTTTCAGAAGATTCGGCGGCAGCTCGAATTGGATCCGTTCATTTAAAAAGCGAAGGATTTGCGCCTCGCGCACCCGTTCCCGTTCGTGTTCCTTCTCATGCTCGATCCGATGATCGAGAGCCTGTCGCAGTTCTTCCAAGGTCTTGCCCGGCATCCATTTCGCGGCAAATGCATCATCG
>JAICXG010000261.1 GCA_025980625.1 Chthoniobacterales bacterium | reverse complement strand
TTTCGGCGCGTCGAGCATTCCCGAGATTTACGCCGATCCGCACATTGGCCCAAAGGTCGTGCTTAACATTATGGATGGCCTGCTCGCGCAATACGCCGGCGGCCCGGAATCGCAGCCCGCTTACGCTTTCCCATTCGCGACTATCTACGCGAGCAAAGACCCGGTCGCGATCGATGCGATCGCGCTTCGGCATCTCGAGGAGTGGCGCGCGAAGCGGAAGGTCCCGCCGATCAAACGAACCGGCGCGCAGGTGCAGGTGGCAGCGGAGATGGGCCTCGGCAACGCCGATCTTTCCCGGATCGAAATCCGGGACGTGAGCCCGTGAAGGCGATCCTGAAGTCAGTCTCGCGATCGTTCTACCTAACGATCCAATTCCTTCCGCGGCCGCTCCGCGAGCCAGTCAGCCTCGCTTACCTGCTCGCGCGCGCGACCGACACAATCGCGGACACGTCGACGATTGCCGCAAGCGTTCGCCTAACGACTCTGCACGACCTGGCGCGAGTCATCGCGGGCGACCTCGAGTTCGATACAATTGAAGGAGCGCTGCGTGAGTTCGCGGCACAGCAGAGCGATCAACACGAGCGGATCCTGGTCGAGAACTTGCGAAATTGTTTCGACTGGCTGGCCAAAATTGAAGCGGTGGATCGCGCTGAGATTCGCGCGGTCTTGAGCACGATCGTCAGGGGCCAGCGCCTCGATGTGGAGCGATTTGGCGATCGCTCGGCGGTCAACTCGCTCTGCTCCGCGGGCGAGCTGGAGGAATACACTTATCTCGTCGCCGGGTGCGTGGGAGAGTTCTGGACCAAGCTGGGCTTTCGCCGGCTGCCGCCGTTCGCGACGCGCTCAGCTGAGGAGATGGCGCGACTCGGCGTCAGTTATGGGAAAGGATTACAATTGATCAACGTTCTGCGCGATCGGAATGTCGACCTGCGGAACGGCCGCGATTATCTGCCGGCCGAGGAACTGGCGAAATCGCAGCTCGAGGAAGTTTTTGCGCGCTGGTTAGGCGAGGCGGAGGAACAACTCGATCGCGGGATTGATTATTGTTGCAGCCTGACGAACTGGCGGGTGCGTTTCGCGACCGCCCTCCCGGCGCTGATTGGCGCGCGAACAATTGCGCTCCTGCGCACTGCGGGACCGGCGCAACAAAAGATAAAAGTTCCGCGCCGAAAGGTGCAGCTGATCGTGCTTGCCGCGCTTGTTGCGTCAGTCTCTTCCGGCGCCCTGCGGGCGCTGCACGCGCGACTGCGAGCCAGGCCAGCCTAACGAGTAAAGGACTTACGTCCCGCTCGAGGTTCCCGGGCAAGTGTCTCCTCGCCCTCGGCATGATCGCCGGTCTCGTTTCCCGGGCAAGTGGTCAAGTCTATTGCCGCAGAAACGCCAGAGAAAACGTGCGCAAGACAACTGGCGCCCGCTCCGCTAAAGTCGCGGGCGTTTTATGGAGACCGAATACAAGGTTCGCCTCGAGATTTTCGAAGGTCCGCTCGACCTCCTTCTTTATCTGATCAAGCGCGATGAGATCGACATTTACGACATCTCGCTCGAGCGGATCACGCAGCAATACCTCGAGTATCTTCAGGCCTTTAAGGAGCTGAACATCGATGTGGCGGGTGAGTTTGTCGTGATGGCCGCGAACTTGATTTACCTGAAAAGCCGCAGCCTTCTCCCGGCCGATCAACAGCCGCCCGAAGAGGATGTCGATGAGGAGGACCCGCGCTGGGACCTGATTCGGCAATTGATTGAATACAAGAAATTCAAGGAAGCGGCCGCGCAGTTGCAGGCGCGTGAGCTCGAGCAGCAACGGATTTTCGCCCGCGTTGGCGATGGCGTCGTGCCCGAGGCGGCGCCGTTCCATCTCGGTGAAGTTGGAATCTTCCAGCTCATCAACGCCTTCCAGACCGTCATCAAACGGCTCGAGGCGCGAGAGGATTTGCGCGAAATCTTCGGCGAAAATTTCACCGTCTCGGACAAGATCGAGCAGATCCTGCAACAGATGGCGAATGGAATAACGGTGAAATTTTCCGCCTTGTTCGCCCGCGTCGCCTCGCGCGTCGAAGTCGTGGTCACCTTTCTCGCCCTGCTCGAGTTGATCCGGTTAAAGCAGGTGCGGGCGATCCAGCCTAACGAATTCGACGAGATCGAAATCGCGCCGATCGCGCGCTGATGAAGCGGGTGCTGATCGCCGGCTGCGGCTATCTCGGCGTCGCGACGGCCGATTTGTTTCAGGCCGCGCAGTGGGAGGTGGAAGGGTGGACGCGGTCCGAGCAATCGGCCGCGGAATTATCAGGCAAACCATACCGGGTTGGTGCAGTCGATCTCGCGGACCTGGATGCAGTTGCGCGGGCCGGAGGCGATTTCGAGCTCGTGATCCACTGCGCCAGCTCTCGCGGCGGCGGTGCGGAAAGTTATCGGCGGATTTATTTCGAAGGCGCGCGGAACTTGATCGAGAGGCTGCGGCCGAAGCGGTTTCTCTTTACCAGCAGCACCTCAGTTTACGCGCAGACGAACGGCGAATGGGTCGACGAAACAAGCGCGGCCGAGCCGCGCCACGAGACCGGGAAAATCCTGCGCGAGACAGAAGAGTTCGTGAGGGCGAACGGCGGCACGATCGCGCGTCTCGCCGGGATTTACGGCCCGGGCCGCTCCGCTCTCCTGCGCAAATTTCTGGCAGGCGAAGCACGGCTCGAGAACGGCGGCGCCCATTATCAGAATCAGGCGCATCGGGATGATGTCGCGGCTGCGCTCTTTGTGCTCGCGAGCGCGCCTAACGATTCGGGTATCGTCAACGTAGTCGATGATCAACCGCTCACCCAGCGCGAATGTTACGCCTGGCTCGCGGCGAAACTGAATCGGCCGCTGCCACCGGAGAGCGTGGCGCCCGTTGAGCGAAAGCGCGGCCCAAGCAACAAGCGCGTCTCTAATCAAAAATTGCGGACACTCGGTTGGGTGCCGCAATTCCCGAACTTCCGGGTTGGAATGCAAGAATCAATCTTGCCCGCCTACCCGGAGATCGGCGCCTGAGAATCATCCGGCGACGAGGTCGCCAGTCCCGCAGGGGGCGACGCAAGCTCGCTCCGGCAGGCCCACCACACACTGGTCAGGACCGAACCGGCGACGAAAATAAACGCTGAGATCGTCAACATGAGGAATCTTCTCGCAACAATTCAGCAAGGGACATGCCGCCTGTTCTCGAAGAGCAAGGCCATGTTGACCGATCGAGAGTGTGTCAGCCACCCGACATTGCTGTCGCGTTTGTAACTCCGTTCCATCAAACCGGCCAGGCAAGCCAAAGGTCAAGCTCGTGGCCGCGGCAATTTTCGCATCGAAACGCTTTCTCCCATCGCCTGACAATCTTGACTAAGACCTATTCGTCTGCGACGAGACGCGGCGTCGATGGACGTGACAGGCGAGCCGACGCGAATAACGCACTGGGCCGGTGATCTTTTCCGAGACAAGATTGGCCGCCTTAGGTTGTCGGGTCGGACTTTTCCTTGCTCTGTTTCTTTGCCGGACTAATCGCTTTGGAAATGGCGCTCCAGGTCGTCTGGAATTGCTTCATTAGAAAAGAGGCAAGCACGCCGCCAGCGACTCCCGCCAGCCATCGGATTTCTGCCTCGCAATGGGTCTCACGCATGGAACATGAGTTGCAGATAAACTACGTCGAGCCGGCGTCCAAACTTACTCCCGACTTCCAGCAAGCGGCCCGCTTCCTGAAAGCCTAACGACTTGAGCAAGGCAATGCTGCCGACCGATTCCTCGCAGGAGACTGCCACAATGGTGTGATAGCCCGAGGCGCTCGCCCGCTGCACGAGATCCTGCACGATCGCGCGGCCATAACCGCGGCGATGACAATCCGCCCGCACATAGATCGACAGCTCGATCGTATCGCGATAGACACAGCGAGATTTGAAGGGCGAGAGCGCGCCCCAGCCGACGATTTCGCCGTTGATCTCGAGCACAGTCAGCGGCTGATTCGGTGGGCGGGTCCGCAGTTCCTCTTCTCGCTCCTCGGTCGTTTCATCTTCCGCTTGGAAGG
>JAICXG010000248.1 GCA_025980625.1 Chthoniobacterales bacterium | reverse complement strand
TTCTCAAAGGGCGTCAGTTCGGTCGGTTGTTCGGCGCCACCGCCTCCAGCCGTGCCGCGGGTCGCGATGCGCGGCGCTCCGCCCAAATAATCGAGTCCGTCGCCACTAAAATTTCCGGCGTAACGGCCGAGATAAGCGCCGCCAAAAAAGACGGCGAGGCCGTAGACCGCGATCAGCCAGAGAGGCAACGGCTCGCGACCGACGCGTGGTTCGACTTTTTCCCTAACGATCGCGGCGTGCGTGTCGCGCACCTGCTGGGTTTCATCGTAATCCATTCCTTGTCTCGGCGCGTGTTCCGGTGGTTGCCCGTTCATTTCTGCGTCTCCTTCGCCGGAGCGGGGCTGGCGACGGCCGCGCTAACCACGGGCGACTTCGCTTCTTTGAGCGGATGCGACTGGTCGCGCGACATAAGGTAAGCGACGAGACATTTGGCGTCGTAGCTCGGGACGATTTGCCAATCGGACTCGGGTTCGTTTTCCTCGCCGGCAAACTTGATCGCTTCGGGGGCAGCTTCACCTCGGATCGGCCGCTTTTCGTAAAGGAAACGATAAGAGGGCATGGTCGAATCGGGCACGATACTGCGCGGGTTGTAGAGGTGACGATGGTGCCAGGCCGCCGTGTATGGAATCGGGTTTCCGCCTGAAGTGAGGCGGGCCATATCCTTCACCAGCGCGGGCGCACTGGCTGCGGCGGCGGCCGAGGGCTGTGCCGTCCCCGCCGGAGGTGAAGCAACCGGAGAAGATGTCGCGATCGCTCCAGCGGGGCTTGCAGAGGCGGCAGGACTGGTTTGTGCCACGGGGGGAGGAGAAGCGGCAGCAGGCGAACCTGCGGGTGCTGCTGAACTGGCAGCAGCAGGCGAACCTGCGGGCGATGAACTGGTCGGTGCAGCGGCTCCGGCTTCCTGCATTCCCGGTCGGTGACCGACGTTTGCCAGGTCGGGGCCGGTTCGCATTTTCCCGAGGAAAACGATTGGCTCAAAAATATAATCGCGAGGGGCGCTGCGACGGTTACCCCACTTGCGTTCGATGTCGGCGCCGCCGTATTCTGGTCGGACCTGCTGCGAATGGCAATAGAAACAACCATTGGCAGCGTAGACCCGCGCCCCGCGCGTTACCATCCCGGAAGGAGGCTGCGGATAGATGTCTGTGCCCTCCTCGTCGCTTTGCGGGTTCAGACTCCCGATTTGGATGTTCGGCACCACTGTCATCCCAAGCCAGGAGAAGGCGAAGATGGCAAAAATCCCAAGGAAGAGCGGTTGGAGACCCTTCATACGGCTGCCTCGCTTTTCTCCCCTTCAAGTGGGTTGAGGAAGGTCGGGAGGCTCGCGGTCCGGCCGAACCCGAGCAGCATCAGGCCAAAGTGAAACGCAAAAATGAGGTGCGCAACGCAGAGGAGAATCCAAGCGATGGTTGCTCCGCGCAGATAAGGCTGAATCGTTTGCACAACCTCGTCGAAAGCCATCGTCGGATCGTCGAGGTTCAGCCCCTGGACGAACCCCCCTGCGAGGAGCAACAGCACCATCAAACCAATCCCATAAGCCGCGCCCCAGAAATGAAGCTTGATAAGAGTGGCGTAACGCCATTCGCGCCCGACCAACCGCGGCACGATGTAATACATCGAGCCAAACATCACCATCGTAAAAAAGGCGTAGAGTCCCATGTAGGTCCAGCCCACGCTCACCTCGCTGAAATCAACGATGCGCGCGATTGAGCGGAGCGATATCACCAGCCCCACAATGCTGAAGGCGGTGTAAGACATCGCGCCAAAGACGGTGAAGCGCAGTGTCGGGCTGTAGCGCATAAGCGGAAAATGGTCGCGCACCGTCATGTGGTGATTGATTCCAACCGTCGCCACCGGAATAATCGACAGAATCATCGCCGCGATGCTGGCTGTGATCATCCACGCCGGGAATGGTCCGTCGATCAGCCGCATCATTCCCGTCCAACTGGAAAAGAGCGCAAAAGTCCAGAAGCCGATCGTCGCCAGGTAATAGCTATGGACGGGGCGTCCAATCACTTTCGGGATCATGTAATAGGCGGTGCCAAGCGCAATCGACCCGAACCAGAGAAAGAGCAGATTATTGGCATACCACCAGTTGACGACTGCCTGCATCACACCGTTAACCGGCACGATGAAGAGCATGGCCTGGGCAGCCGCGTACATCCACGGGAACCAGAGGAACGCGCCTAACAAATACCATTGCGTGATGTAGACATGGCCGCGCCGCCGATAGCGGAACATGATCAGCGCCCACGTCATGACGAGGAGATAGGCGATGAAAAGCGTGAGCGCGGAATAACTGGGAAACTCGAGCCAGTGGTAACCGGTGTTCGAGCCAATCAGGATGCCGACGACGCCCATGAGCACACCGAGGTTCCAAAAAACGGCACCGCTGATGAGAATAAGCGGATGGTGCAGGGTTGTGCGGCAAAGGCGCGCCATTAGCCAGGTGGCAGTGCCCATGCCGGCCATGCAGCCCCAACCATAAATCAGCAAGTCGAGATGAATTGGGCTTACCCGGCCCCATGTCAAAGGCGCCCAGTCGGAAATGAAATCCGGCGCATACATTTTCACCGAGCCGAAGATCCCGAAGAAGGTCGAAACCAGCAGCCAAACAACCGCGGAAGCGTAAAAGACCAGCACCGGCAGCCGGGTTGAAGCATCGATCAAGGCGCGCTCGACGCGTTCGACGTCGCTCGTCGTCACTTCAACGTCGGCTACCGGCTCAGGTTGCGTAGTTGCGCTGATCGGATTCATGACGATTTGGAATCGGGTTTAGCCATCAGGCTCCTGTTTCGCGGTTCGCGCCGACGGAACCAGCGGCGAGTCGGCAGGACCAAGTCGGTCGATCGGCCGATCGGTTCCTCTTCATCAAAAATAACTGCGGCGTGTTCGTCGTAACGCTTCAGGCTGGCAAAAAGTTCAGACAAGCTCATGCGGTCAGGGCTTCGCGGGTGAAGGTGCGGCCGAAGCGCCGCGCACCGGCAGCGGCGTGCCGGGTGCCTTTTGGCTCGGTGTGCCGCTCGGTGTGACCGGCGGCATTTGCGTCCCGGCATTCGGTCGCGCTGCCGGCGTGGCACTCGCGCCTGGTTGGGTGCCGGGCGGCGCATTCGGCGGGTTGAGCGCGGCGGCCGGTTGGTTGGTTCGGTTTTGCTGCGACGTCTCGTTAGGCGAGGACGCCGTCACCGGCGGGACGCTCGGCTGCGCCGCGCCGGTTGCTGTTACCGGCGGAACTTCCGGGGCCGGGGTGGCGATCGGACCGGCTGCCGTGACTTTCTTCGATTGCAAATCCTGCGTCGCCAGCGTCATCGCGCGCGCGATGGGGACGTGCGCGACACCTTTTTTCTCGTCCACCCAGCCGTAGCTATTCTCCGCCTTTGCCCACTGCTCGCGCGCGGTTTTTAATTTCTCCATCCGCGCCTGCGCGCGTTTCTCTTCGTAGGATGGGCCGCGCGGCATCGCGACAAAAACGATCGCGGCCACTCCGCCGAAGAAGATAAAGAGGGCGACGGCCCAAAGCCACGGCCCAAGCAGGAACCGCGGCTGTTCGGGATGTTCGAGTATCTCTTCGTCGTTAGGCACAGTTAGTTCGTTAGGCGAAGCGATTCCAAAAGTCGCGGGTCGCGAACGGGGAAGAGCGAGGTTCTGCCCACCAGGCGCAGGTAAAAAAACGTAAGCGTGCCGCCAATCCCGATCAGCGGCAAAAAATCAAGAATGCTCAGGTGGACACCGGTGCCATGCAGTGCGGGCAGGACAATGATGTACATGTCGAGCAACTGCATGAGAACGATCCAGCCGGCAATGCAACAAAGGACCAGCGGCTGCTTCTTGACCGAACGCCAAAGGAGAATGGCAAAGGGGGCGAAAAACCGGCCGATCACCAACACCCAGTTGAGGACATTCCACGACTCGGTGTTTCGAACCAGGAACCACTGCGTCTCCTCCGGGATGTTTGCGTACCAGTAGAGCATGTACTGGCCAAACCCGATGTAAGCCCAGAAAACGCAGAAGGAGAGCATCCACTTCCCCATAATATGGTAATGCTCCACCGTCAGCACGCCCCGGAGATAACCGGCCCGCTGCAGCGCCGTCATCACCAGAACGAGGAGCGACATCGAACTGCCGGCCACCCCGGCAAAAATGTACGGGCCCCACATGGTCGAGAACCAGTGCCAGTTCAGGCTCATCAGCCAATCAAACGCGCCAAAGGTGAGACAGAGGGCAAAGGTTGGGAGACCGATGAAGGCGACCTTGCGCATCCAGATCGTGAATTGCGGATCGCC
>JAICXG010000017.1 GCA_025980625.1 Chthoniobacterales bacterium | reverse complement strand
GTCCCGGGCGCGCGCGAAACGGCGCTCATCCGAACGAGCCTCACCACAATAACGGGACTCCATTTGGTCCGAGAAGCAGGTTGGAAATAAGCTGGCGCCGCGCTAGCTTTTTCTAACCGTGAATTTTCATCTCAAGGTCTGGCGACAACCAAATCCCACGACAAAGGGAAAACTGCTCGATTACGAAGCGGCAGATATTTCGCCGGACACTTCGTTCCTCGAGATGCTCGACATCGTCAACGAGCAGCTGGTCCAGCGCGGCGAAGAACCGATCGCATTCGATTCCGATTGCCGTGAAGGCATTTGCGGCACGTGCTCGTTGACGATCAATGGCGAGGCGCATGGGCCCAACCATCCCGGCGCGGCCTGCGAGGTTTACATGCGTTCTTTCCGCGACCGCGACACCATCATTGTGGAGCCCTTTCGCGCGCGAGCCTTCCCGATCATCAAAGATCTGGTGATCGATCGCAGCGCACTGGATCGGGTCGTGCAAGCGGGTGGTTTTATTTCCGCCCGGACCGGCTCCGCGCCCGAGGCAAACTCGGTTCTCGTGCCAAAAAGCAATGCTGATCTGGCGATGGAAGCAGCCGCTTGCATCGGTTGTGGCGCCTGCGTGGCGGCGTGTCCAAATGCTGCCGCGATGTTATTTACCGGCGCCAAGGTTTCGCACCTCGCCCTTCTGCCGCAAGGCGCACCGGAACGTCATCGTCGTGTTCTAGGGATGGTTCGCGCGATGGACGCGGAAGGCTTTGGCAATTGCACTAACATGTACGAATGCGTTGCGGTCTGCCCGGCCGGCATTCCAGGAAGCGTAATGGCGAGGATGTATCGCGAATATGCCGTGGCCAAGTTACTCGAGAAGGCGGGTGAGTAACTATAACACTGCGATTCGCAGTGACACAGTTATCGGAGAGGAGCTAAGCGATGGAAGCCATTTCAAGTCAAGCAGAGACAAGACCAAACGCCGAAACCACATCGGCAGCGTGGCTGATCGTCGCCGCCGCCGCGCTCCGCACCGCTTTCGGCATTCTCATGGCGATCGATGCCTGGCTAAAATGGCAGCCGGGATTTGCCGCGCATTATGTCGGCTACCTGCAGAATGCCGCAAACGCGCAACCGCACTGGTTACAAGGATGGTTTCACATGTGGCTGCGTCTGGTTACGATGCAGACTGCGTTTTTCATTTCCGCCACGAGACTCATCGAAACCGCGATCGCGGTTGGTCTGCTGCTAGGTTTCGCGCGTCGCATCGCTTACTTCGCCGGCGCGCTCTTTAGCCTGCTGATCTGGTCCACCGCGGAAGGATTTGGCGGCCCTTATACCTCTGGCGCAACCAATGTCGGGCCAGCGCTGGTGTATGCACTGGTCTTCCTCACTGCAGCGCTTTTCGAGCATCTGCTCGGCCGCAATCCCTATAGTCTCGATTACTACATCGGGCGGCGTTATCCAAAATGGGCGAGGCTCGTGGAATGGGCGCCGAAACGTTCCATGCAACCGCCCCCGGTGCTCAGTTGGGACCAGCAACTTGGCGTGATCGGCGCTATCATTGCTATCCTCGTCTTTGCCCTATCGACGCTCGGCAGCGCGAGGACCACCTTGCCGCCGACTCCGCAAAACGCCGCTGCCGCCGTGTCGCCGTTGAGCATCGCCTCGGGTGGGCCGGTCGCACACGCCTACTCGCCAGTGCTGCCGCCACTGATTGGGAACGGGAACGCTGTTGCTGTAACCATCGAATCGAAAGATACCACGATTGAGATCGCGAGCGGGGTGCAATATCAGGCGTGGACATTTAATGGCACCGTGCCAGGACCGATTCTACATGTCCGGCAAGGGCAAACCGTGAACGTCACCTTCGTTAATAACGGGACCATGCAGCACTCGATGGACTTCCACGCCGCCCAAGTCGCGCCCGATATCGCATATCGTTCCATCAATCCCGGGCAGAAGCTGGAGTTCTCATTCGTCGCCGCGACTCCAGGCGCATTTGTTTACCACTGCGGCACGCCGCCCGTGCTCCAGCATATCGCGAACGGAATGTACGGCGCCATCATCGTCGATCCAGCCGAGCCACTACCACCCGCCGACGTGAGCTACGTGCTCGTGCAAAGCGAATGGTACACCGCACAAGCCGAAGGCACACTCATGACCGGCGATTACGACAAGATGATGAGTGTGAGGCCCGACGAAGTGGTCTTTAATGGCATCGCTTTTCAATATAACGATCACCCGCTCACGGCTAAGATCGGCCAACGCGTCCGGCTGTATGTCATCAATGCCGGCCCAAATCTCGGGAGCGCCTTCCATATCATCGGCGGAATGTTCGCCGCGGTTTATCCCGATGCTGACGCGAAACATGCGCTCAGCGGAGTTTCCACTTATCCGATCGCACCCGGCCAGGGCGTGGTCTTCGACGCGATCATTCCGCACCCGGGTAAGTATCCGATTGTCGATCATAATATGCGAGACATGATGATTGGCGCAGCGGGCGAGTTGCTCGTGACGCCATAACACTGCGAAGCAGCCTCGGTGAAAGCATAAGGAAAAGCTATCGCTTCCATCGAATACCATTCCTAGTCACCGAGCTGGACTGCGTCTAGCCTGTAACGCCGCCTCGTGTTTGACCGCGGTCTTAGATATTTGTCATGAAAAAATCCAGCTACCTTCACGGTGTTAGCGCCATCGCAGTCGCGCTGTTCGGGATCACGTTGAGCGCGCCAATCGCCGTCCATGCGCAGACTTCGGAACACTCCGAGCCTCACGGGCACGATTCGAAAATTCAGATTCCGGAGGCGATGCGCCTGGAACACGCGGAAATCCACGACAGCCTTGTCAGCGCAACGAAGATGCCGGGCGAAGTCGGTGAGGCTGCGCGCAAACTCGCCGCCGTGCTGGATCCACATTTCGTGCGCGAAGAACAAATCGCCTTGCCGCCACTGGGGCTGCTCGCTCCGCTCTCGCGCGGTGAATTCACCCCCGAGATGCGCGAGGTCCTGCCGATGACCGACGCGCTCCGCGCGGAACTTCCCCGCATGCTCTCGGAGCACAAGGCAATCCGCGCCGCGACAGTGCGGCTCGGCGAGGCCGCGAAAGCCGCGGGCAACGCAGAGGTCGAGCGCCTTGCCGAAACGCTGAAGGTGCATGCGAAGAGCGAAGAAGAGTTGTTCTACCCGGCCGCGCTTCTCGTGGGCGATGTCGTGCGCGCCCGCTCAGCGACCGCAACCAGCCCACGCTAGTTTCAATTTGAACGATGTTGACCGAATTAGAGTGCCTGTTCGATCAACCAAATATCCATCATGAAAAAATCCATCCATATTACCAGCCAGGATAAACAACGTTTGGAAGACTTGCTCGAGGGAGCGGCGATTTCCGATCCTCGTCAACAAGGCGATTTGAAAGCGCTCGGTGAGGAATTGCGCCGGGCCGTGATTGTGGAACCTGACAAAGTGCCGGCCGATGTTATCACGATGAATTCGCGGGCCGACCTGGTCGATCTGGATACGGGCGAAACGGTGACCTTCACTTTGGTTTTCCCGCCGGAGGCGAACGTGGAGGAAGAAAAGATTTCGGTGCTCGCGCCAATCGGCGCTGGAATGCTCGGTTACCGCGTGGGCGACGAATTCGAATGGAAAGTGCCGGAGGGCGTGCGGCGGATGAAAGTGACCAAGGTCCATTATCAACCCGAAGCCGCCGGCGACTGGGATCGTTAGGCTGGCGCGATGAAGTTATGTGTCGTCGCTCTCGATTACGACGGCACAATCGCGCGGGACGGCCGCATCGAGCCTCTCGTGGTGGAGGCGGTTAAAGAAGCGCAAGCCAGCGGGATCGTGGTGATCCTTGTCACCGGCCGGATCATGGCGGATTTGCGGCGCGTCCTTCCGGAACCCGAACTATTCGACGCCGTCGTTTCCGAGAATGGAGCGGTGCTTTCTTTTCCAAATGTGCCCAGCAGGCTGTTGACGCATCCGCGATCGCAGATCCTGCTTGATGAGCTGTGCGCGCGGCAGGTTCAAGTCGACTTTGGTGATTGCATCATCGAAGCGGATGCCGGCGCCGCACCGAAAATCCTGGAAGCGATCAGGGAGCTCGAACTGCCGCTGGTCCTTCAATTCAATCACAGCCGTGTCATGGTCCTGCCCCAGGGGATCAATAAAGCGACTGGCTTGCGCGAGGCGTTGAACACGCTGCGGCTGTCTTTGCACAATTGTATCGGGATCGGTGACGGCGAGAACGATTACGCCATGCTTGATGCCTGCGAGATTGGCGTGGCGGTGAGTTGGGGAAGTAAAGCTTTGCAAAGGATCGCGGATGAAGTCTTGCAAGGAACAGGGCCGCGTGAGGTCGCCGCTTACATCCGCGAAGTAACTGCTCACATCAAACTACCGCCTCATCGTGCTCATACCCGGCGCATCATCCTCGGTCACGACGCGGACGGCAAGGCGGTCGAGGCCGCTATTCACGGGCGCAATATCTTGATCGCGGGCGATCCGCGCTCCGGGAAATCCTGGATCACCGGCCTTTTCTGCGAACAACTGATCCTGCTAGGTTATTGCCTGTGTGTCATCGATCCGGAAGGCGACTATACCACCCTGGGCTCGTTACCCGGGGTCGTGCTTTTCGGTGGCGATGATGCGCCGCCGCGTTTTAGCGATGTCGCGCGCGCCTTGCGTCATCCTGATGTCAGCATCGTGATCGATCTTTCCGCGATCGATCACGCGCATAAACTGAGCTACGTAAACGAACTGCTCCCGATGCTCGCGTCGCTTCGCCGGAGTATCGGCCTGCCCCACTGGATCGTGGTCGATGAAGCGCATTACTTCCTCCATCAGCCTAACGAGCGTTGCATCGATTTTGAGCTCGCAGCCTATGTCATGAGCACCTACCAGCCTTCGCAACTGCATCCCGAGCTGCTCAAAGCGATCGAATCAATCATCGTGACCCCGATGACTAATCCCGTCGAAGTGCACGCGCTAGCGATGTTGTGTGGCGCGGAAAGCGCGGAAGCAGAGTGGGGAACAATCCTGGCAGGCTTGGGTATCGATGAGGCCGCGGTGCTTTCGCGCTTTAATGGCTTGAGCAATTTGCCCCGGCGTTTCACCATTATGGGACGCAGGACTTCTCACGTTAGGCATCGCGCGAAATATCTCGAGGTCCCATTGCCTGCGGAGCATGCATTTGTTTTTACATGCAACGGCCAACAGTTCGGACCACGCGCGAGCACTTTAAAAGAATTCGTAATTCTGCAAGCGCGACTACCGGCCGAAGCTCTGGAAGGTCATGCGCGTCGCGGCGATTTTTCTCGCTGGATTAGAAACGTTTTTGGCGATGAACCTCTCGCTGTTCAAATCCGGCAGGTGGAAAAAGATTTTCGGCAGGGCCGGATAGCAAATCTCCCTGAATCGCTCGCCGCGCCGATCCATCAGCGCTACGAGATGAAGAGCTGATCCTGCACCGGAGCTTACTGAATGATATCGAACCCGCGCATGCTTTTTGAAAGACGATTTGTGGACAGACTGCCATGTCGCTTCTGACGATCAACGCCGGCTCCTCAAGTCTGAAGCTCGCGCTGTATGATACGGAGGACTTGAATCGACAAGCTTCGGTTTCGGTGGAGCGAATCGGCTCAAACGGAACGCGTTTCGTCCTAGGCGGAGCGGAGCGTAAGATTGAAGCGAAGGATCATGTCTCGGCATTCGATCAGGTGTGCCGTCACTTGCCAGAGCTGTTCGCGTCGAGTCTGGATGCGATTGGGCACCGCATGGTGCATGGAGGCGCTGATCATGCGGAGCCGGAAGCGATCACGTCCCGCCTATTGAATGAGCTGCGCGAACTCGCACGTCTCGATCCAACTCACATGCCGCAGTCCCTATCCGTCATTTATTTGCTCATGCGGCGTTTTCCCCACGTGCCGCAGTTCGCCTGTTTTGATACGACATTCCACCGCTCGATGCCCTGTGTGGCGCAACGTTATCCACTCCCGGGCTGGACCACAGAGGCGGGCGTTCGGCGATACGGGTTCCATGGATTGTCGTGCGAATCGATTATAAGCCAGCTGAAGCAAATCGATGCGCGACAAGCGAGTGGCCGATTGCTGGTGGCGCATCTCGGTAACGGCGCCAGCGTTACCGCCGTGCGTGACGGCGTCAGCGTGGACACAAGCATGGGTTTCTCGCCGACAGGAGGACTGATGATGGGCACTCGTTGCGGTGATCTCGACCCAACGGTGGTGACGTTTCTCGCCAGAACGCGCGCAATGACGCCCGACGCAGTTGAGAAGCTGGTGAATGAAGAGTCGGGGTTGCTCGGTGTATCTGGTCACAGCGCAGATATGCGCGACCTGCTTGAGCGCGCCGCATCAGACTCGCAGGCATCCGAGGCAATCGAGCTTTACTGCTACACCGCACGTAAACAATTCGGCGCGCTCGCGGCTGCGCTCGGTGGCGTCGAGACGATTGCGTTCACAGGGGGTGTTGGCGAACATGCAGCTCTTGTGCGGGAGAAGATTTGCCGCGGCCTCGAGTATCTGGGCTTACAGTTGGATGGTAAACGCAACGTCGCTCACGAAGCCGTCATCTCGGCTGGAGACAGCCGTGTCGTCGTCCGAGTAATGGCGACCGACGAAGAGCTGGTGATTGCCAGACACGTCGTCGCGTTACTGAAAGAAAGGAATATGTGATGTTCACATTTGATACCTCGATTTCGAGCGCAGTCGAAGCGCAAGAGAAGCCGCAAACCCATGCGCTGCCGCCCGCGAGTGGTCCGCTCGCACCGCAGTTGCTCGAGCGGATGCAGCGGTACTGGCAGGCCGCGAATTACCTAACGATCGGACAGATTTACCTGCAGGAGAATCCATTGCTGCGTGAGCCACTGCGGCCGGAGCACATCAAGCCGCGTCTCCTCGGTCATTGGGGAACCTCGCCTGGCTTGAGTTTGATCTACGTGCATTTGAATCGGCTGATCACCGAGCAGGACGCGAACGTCATTTATCTCGCCGGACCGGGACACGGCGGACCTGCTCTGGTCGCGAATGTTTATCTCGAAGGGACTTACTCGGAAATCTATCCGAACGTCAGTCAGGACACGGGCGGGATGCGTCAGTTGTTCAGGCGCTTTTCCACGCCCGGCGGCATTCCGAGTCATGTCAGCGTGCCGACGCCGGGATCGATTCACGAAGGCGGTGAGCTTGGCTACGTGCTGGCGCACGCCTTCGGTGCGGCTTGGGATAATCCCGATTTGATCGTCGCGGCGGTGGTCGGCGATGGGGAAGCGGAAACCGGCCCGCTCGCCGCGTCGTGGAAAAGCGTGAAGTATCTGAATGCCGCGCGAGACGGAGCGGTGCTGCCGATTTTGCATCTGAACGGATACAAGATTGCAAACCCCACTGCGCTCGGTCGCTCTTCGGATGACGATGTGCGCGCACTACTCGAGGCGAGTGGATATGAGCCGCTGTTCGTGGAAGGCGACGATCCGGCGCACGTTCATCAAACTTTCGCCGCCGCGCTCGATCAATCTTACGCGTGGATTCGCCGCATCCAGAACGACGTGCGTCGCGATGAGTCTCAGCCTGATACGCAATGGCCGGCTATCGTCCTTCGCACGCCGAAAGGCTGGACAGGTCCGGCTGAAGTCGATGGTTTCCCGATTGAAGGAACATTCCGCGCGCATCAGGTGCCGCTCGCGAATGTACGCGAGAATGCCGAGCATCTCGCGCTGCTTGAACAGTGGATGCGCAGCTATCAGCCGGAAGCGCTCTTCGATAAAAATGGCCGCTTCATCGAAGAACTGGCGAGCCTCGCGCCGAAAGGGGATCGCCGGATGGGGGCAAATCCACACGCGAACGGCGGAACGTTGTTGAAGCCGCTCAATCTTCCTGTTTACGCGAAGTACGCGTTGCCCGTGGATGCGCCCGCGACGGAACGCCACGAATCAACGCGGCAATTCGGCAAGATGCTGCGCGACGTGTTTAGTCTGAACAAAGCAGAAGCGAACTTCCGCATTACCTGTCCGGACGAAATTAACTCCAACCGTCTTGGCGATGTCTTCGCAGTCGAGAATCGCTGCTTCACCGGACGCACGATTAGCATCGACGATCACGTCACCGCCGACGGCCGCGTGATGGAAGTTCTCAGCGAGCATCTCTGCGAAGGCTGGCTCGAAGGTTATCTGCTCACCGGGCGCCACGGCCTTTACGTTACCTACGAAGCCTTTGCGATGGTCTCGGCCTCGATGACCGTGCAGCACACGAAATGGCTCGAGGAAGCGCGCCGTTTGCCGTGGCGCGCGCCGATCGCCTCGTTGAATCTGCTCCTCACTTCGACCTGCTGGCGCAACGATCACAACGGCTTCAGTCATCAAGGGCCGGGCCTTATCGACGTCCTGTTGTCGAAACGCGGAACTGTTACACGCATCTATCTGCCGCCCGACGCGAACTGTCTTTTGTCGGTTGCCGATCACTGCCTCCGCAGCCACAACTACGTAAACCTGATCGTCATCGACAAACAGCCGCAACTACAGTGGATGAACCTGGACGCGGCAAAGGAGCATTGCGCGCGCGGCGCTTCAACATGGACATGGGCCAGCAACTCCGGCGACGCCGAGCCGGATGTAGTGCTCGCGTCCGCGGGCGATGTCGTCACACAGGAGATCGTCGCCGCAGCGTGGTGGTTACGTCAGCATACGCCCGATCTCCGCGTGCGTGTTGTTAATGTTGTCGATCTGATGACGCTCTTCCCTCCTGAAGTCCACCCCCACGGGATGAGCGAATCGCAATTTGTCGAGCTATTCACCGCAGACAAGCCGATCATCTTTGCTTTCCACGGTTACCAGCGCGCGCTGCACGCCATCGTGCACGGCCGCCCACGCGCCGACCGTTTCCACGTGCGCGGCTTCAACGAGCAGGGGACCACGACGACGCCATTTCAGATGGTGGTGCTGAATGAGATCAGCCGTTATCACATTGTGATGGCGGCGCTGCAACGCGCGAACCGGCCCGACATTGCGACGAGCGTGTTGACCCAGCGCTGCCGCGACGCGCTCGAATCCGCCTCTGACTACGCGCACGAACATTTCGAGGACCCGCCCGAAGTTTGCGACTGGGTTTGGACGGACAGTAAAAAGTAAATCCGCCTGCGCATGGCGGACGTGACTGCAATGGAAGCAACGGGCGCCAGGCGCGACCACGAGCCTGCTGAACCAAAATCGCGCCATCAGCCGCCGCGGCGCAGATTTTGGGAATCGCCTGAAATCACGCGCTACCGGACCACGTTGATTGCGGTTATCGCGATCGCCGGAATCGTCCTGCATCTGGTTCTGCGCTTCGGTTTTCGCGCGAACACTATCGCGGCTCAGGTTCCCTTGTTCGCAGTTCTCGCGCTCGGAGGTATTCCTCTTGTTTATGAACTGCTGAGGAAACTTCTGCGGCGCGAGTTCGGCTCCGATCTGCTCGCCGGCATTTCTATTGTCACCTCCGTGTTGCTCGGCGAATACCTCGCCGGCGCGATCGTTGTCCTGATGCTTTCGGGAGGAGAAGCGCTGGAAAATTACGCGCTGAAGAGCGCCTCATCGGTGCTCGGCGCGCTCGCGAAACGAATTCCTTCAGTCGCTCATCGAAAACGCGATTCCGAAATTGCGGACGTCGCGCTCGATCAAATCGAGGTCGGCGACGCGCTCGTGATTTATCCGCACGAAATCGCGCCTGTCGATGGCGTGGTAATCGAAGGCCATGGGGTGATGGATGAATCCTATCTCACGGGCGAGCCGTTTCAGATTACCAAGACATTCGGCTCGGCCGTCATCTCCGGCGCGATCAATGGCGAAGCGGCGTTGATCATCCGGGCGACCAAACGCGCCCGCGATTCGCGCTACGCCAAGATCATGGAAGTGATGCGCGAGTCGGAGGAGAAGCGCCCGCGGCTTCGGCGACTGGGCGACCAGCTCGGCGCCATCTACACGCCGGTTGCGGTCGCGGTCGCGATCGGCGCGTGGGCGGTGAGCGGGGAAGCGGTTCGGTTTCTCGCCGTGCTCGTGATCGCGACGCCATGTCCGCTGCTGATCGCGATCCCGGTCGCGATTATCGGCTCGATTTCGCTTTGTGCGCGGCGCGCGATCATTGTCAAAAGTCCCGTCGTGCTTGAACAAATCGCCGAATGCCGGACCGCGATTTTTGATAAGACCGGAACGCTCACCTACGGCGAGCCGAAGTTGACCGAACAGCTCATCGCCCCCGGCTTCGCGCGAAAGGAAGTGCTGACGTTCGTCGCCAGCCTGGAGCGTTACTCGAAGCATCCGCTCTCGGGCGCGATCCTCGCCGCGGCCGAGGAGGAATCGCTTCGGCTTCTGGAGGTCACGGAAGTCATTGAACCGCCCGGGCAGGGATTGCGCGGCACCGTTTCCGGTCATCAACTGGAAATCACCAGTCGCAAAAAACTCCTCGCGCAAAATATTGCGGGCACTGATCAGCTTCCTCCGCCCGCTGGCGGACTCGAATGCGTGGTGGCGATCGATGATCGCTACGCGGCGACCTTCCGCTTCCGCGATGCGCCGCGCGCCGACAGCCGATCCTTCGTCAGCCATCTGGGTCCCGAGCACCAGTTTCAGCGGGTGATGATTCTATCGGGAGATCGCGATTCAGAAGTTCGCTATTTGGCCGACCAAGTAGGAATCAAGGAAATTTACGCGCAGAAAAATCCGGAAGAGAAACTCGCCATCGTCCGCCAGGAAACCGCTGCGGCGAAAACCCTCTACGTCGGTGATGGGATCAACGATGCCCCGGCCATGATGGCGGCGACAGTCGGGATGGCGATGGGACAAAACAGCGACGTGACCACGGAAGCTGCCGGCGTGGTGGTCCTGGATAACTCGCTCAAGAAAGTGGACGAGTTCATGCACATCAGCCGCCGGATGCGTTCGATCGCGCTCCAGAGCGCGGTCGGCGGGATGCTCCTGAGCATCGGTGGAATGGCGTTCGCGGCCACGGGTTATCTCACGCCCGTCGAGGGTGCGCTCGCGCAGGAGGTCATCGATGTCCTGGCGGTGCTGAATGCATTACGGGCGGCATTTCCGCCGCGAGTCAGCTCGCACTTATGAAGCTGCGGGAAACTTCGCCCTCCGGTCGTAAGCGCTCCGGTGATCGCGAATATGGCGACGCCAAGATGTTCTAAGAGGTAGCGCACGAGTGGGATTGTTCTGCGCTCGCTTATTCTGTTTGGCTTTGGCTGGCCGGTTGCTCGTAACGCTCGACACCAAGGGTCCACGATGGCGGATCGCTCGCGGGAAAACTCTCCATCAAGTTACGGTCAATCTCATCCTCGGTTATCTCGCTTGGATTCGCTTCACCAGCGGCGCGTTCGAGCCGGTCTTTGTCTTTGATCATATTCTTCATCGAAAGGCGCTCACCTTTTTGTTTTTGCAATGATTTGAACGGGTATCTCGCTCAGCTTCTCATAAAGGCGGCTTTTGCGGCGCAAAGGCCACCAATCATAAAGGTATATTTCCATCGGCCGCCACATCGCGACCCAACCGGCGATGGTCAGACTCTCGCGCAGAATACCGGCCCACGTCCCTCGGATATCACCGAGCAAGAGCTTGCTTGTAACCAGACAAGCAGCGAGGAAGAACAGTCCTATAAGCAGGCTGCTACGGCCGCGTCGCATGAGACGCCGAAAGGCGAGATGATTGAGGTTGGCGCGATAGGCAAAGTAGTTGTGGATACTGTTTCGCACGATATCTGCAGGATCTTCTCCAGGCCAGTCTTCCAGGTAAATCCGCAGGGTTAAGGTTTGGTCAGGCCGGTACTCCTCCGAGGAAGAGACGATAAACTCTTCCACATCATCATTCAGATCTTTGTTCTCAAGCGGGGACGGATCCATCGAGTTGAAAAGTTGACTCATCGTTCGCAGCTCAAGCTCGATGATGCACGAACGCTTTGGTTCCAATGACGTGTTGCCGGGTGAAATAGAGTGCATACTGGTAATCGCAGGCTTGGAGTTGCTATCAACTATCCGAAGTCGGCGGTCTTTGCCTTGTCAGTCGAGTCACTAAGTCTGCCCTTCGTTGATTTTGCAGCCATATCGAAGAGCTAGGAGTCGGGTGGGATCAGACAAATAATTCCGAATACGCATGCTCAGTGATAGCCGCGACAACGGGATGCTTCAGGCGCCGCTCAATCGTGATCGCGTAGAAGTCGCTCGTACATTCCGCCACCTTGGCAATCGCTCTAAGTCCAAAATGCTCCAACGCGACCTTGTCCACCACGGAGTGCACCATGGTAAAACCGAGTCCGGCTGAAGCTGCCACTTTCATAAGTCCAGCGTCCTCGAATTCGCCAACAATCCGAGGACGGATGCCCTCCGCATAAAACCACTTTTCGAGCGGTTCGCGCATTCCCATGTTGTCACTCGGCAACAACGCCGGGGCCTGATGCAGAGACTTGGGAAACTTGCGTCGCAGTCTTTTCGCAAGTTCTGGTACCGCGCAAAAGGTAACGCCAGAGCGGCCGAGTCGGTGATTGAAGGTTTTCGCCTTCAGGCTGCTTGAGGCCGGTTCGTCAGCCAACACCAGATCGAGCCGGTGCGCCTGCAATTGATTGACCAGCGGTGCAAGTTCCGCCTGACGACACACGACGCGCACCGGTTGAGAAAAATAGAACGCCGGTTTCAGGATTTGAAATCCGATGAACTTTGAGAGCGCGTCGGTCATTCCGACATTCAATCGCAGAGCGCGCGCGCCCGGGCGCTGCTTCACTGCGCTCATCAACTCACGTCCGGCCGAAAAGATCTCGTCGGCGTAGGTGAGCACGAGGTGGCCCATCTCGGTAAGAACGAGATTGCGACCGCTGCGTTTAAAAAGCTTTTCGCCGAGTGACTCTTCCAGGAGCCCAAGTTGCGCGCTGATCGATGGCTGCGAGACATGAAGTTCTTCGGCCGCTTTTCGCACGCCTCCTTTTCTGGCTACGGTCCAGAAGTAGCGCAGATGATGAAAATTCAACCATTCCACGGTGGAAACGATACATAACGGAAACCTAACGGTCTAATCGAATATGAATCTTAGTTGAGTACCGCGAGAGCGATAGATTCCTGGCATCGAACAATGATTGCACTGCTCATATATCCACCTGGTATTCAGCCCATCACGCTCCAGAATCGAACGAAGCGACCGTCGTTTCCTCATCGGATTTGGGAGCTGCACAAGCTTATCGCAAATCCAAATCCCCAAGCTGCGCTATCGCGTCGCTAGGAGGTGCTGTGAAACGAATTCAAATCAATCTCGCCGCGGAATTTCCAGAGGTCCTCGCAACTCTACTGGCGCTCCCGCGTACGGACGCAGAGGCGAAGGAAAGCCGCTTACAAGGAACCGATTCAGCGGTGCGCGAAAATGGCAACTGCGACGCCGAGGTTAGAGAAGCGTTTCGTTCGCTATATGAAGCGGCCCACCACCGGCAGGTTGAAACGCAACTGGGCTTTTTTGCAATCGCTCCACCGGTCGCCGGTTTCCTCAAGAACCAGCCGTACCACGTCGCCACGCAGTATGAATTCTTCCTCGAAGCGTTCGCGAGAATCCTTGCTGGCGCATCTCGGGCGCGCGGAAATCTGAGAAATTGTGGGTGGACGCGAGACGGCCAACTGCTCGCCAGCCGCCGCGGAACAAACGTCCCTCACGATCATCCGAAAAGAGCAAACAGAACGGTCTCTTTCTATTCAAGAGCGACAATATCCGGGAATAATCATCGTTAAGACGCCAGGCTAACCTACCGTTCATATTACGACTCTCCATCTCAGCGCGAGCGATGTACTGTGTCGGTTGTGGAAGAAAAGCTGTTAGGACGTGACATTCATGGCCGTGCAGTAGCCAGCAATCTGACGGGCAAGTCTGGCCACGACTTTCGAGCGACAATCCGGGCCGCCGCCGCATGGACGAGCTCCTTCGGCGGTGCAATAGGCTGAAGCTATCGAATCGGTTCAATACGGGTTCTAGCCAGGGAATCGAGCTGCCGGTAAAACAAACCGCCGGACGAAGACTCTAGCGTCGTAACATTGTCGCAGCGTTTGTGCCCATTCCAGGAGATACTCGGAGTGATATAACCAAGGTGACTCTGGCTTATCGCACACACTAAAAAGGTAACAACCGCGTAACTTTTCCCGAATGGAAATCACCGACCGGCGCCTCCACCGTCCGAGATGAACACGAGCAATTTGTCATTCTTCAAGCTGGGAATGTCGCTGGTTCTTTTCGCAGTCGTGGCGGGCGCACCCCGGCCGACCTTTGCGGATGGAGGAACAGCCGACACAATGAGTCTCACCGATGAGCCGGGTAACTGGTTCAAAAGCGCAAATACCGGAACTCCGTTTACGGTTATCAAGCCGGGCGAAAGAGTTGATTTTGAAATCAACAACTGTTGCACCAGCACCAAACACACCGTCACCCTTCTTATGAAACCAACTGGGTCGAATGTTGAGATGGACCAGGACCAGGCGCAAAGAGGCAGTCTCTCGGTCGATTTCGATCTGCCGGGTGTTTACCTCTTTCACTGCAAGGTTCATCCTTATATGACTGCGGTCGTTGGAGTGACTGATGCCGCCGGTAACATTCCGGATGTCACCTCTGCGATGCTACCATTCATTGGCCATCTCGGGGCAAGCTCGCTGCCGGCGGAAGCCGTTCTCGCTGTTCTCACGACGGTGGCGGCGACCGACGCTGACAAGCTTGCAAAGTGGGACATTTTCGATCGCACAGCGCAAGTGAAGCCGCGAATTGCTGGAGTAGGTGAAATCTGGGTCGATACCCAGTTTGAACGCGTGTCGAACCAGAAAGATGTGAATGGGGCTCTCAAGCCCGGCACGATCACCGTCGTGGACGCGACCACATTCAAGGTCGAACGAGAGATCAATGGCAAACGCGCCAAGGGGATGTGGAATAACCCTCATAACATGTGGGCGAACTTTGCGCTCAACTCCGTCTACAATGGCAACTGGTTTGGCCAGTGGATTAACAAGATCGATCGCGCAGGTGGTCAGATTCTCAATAGCATCACAGTAGGCGAAGCACCGACTCACATCATCACTATCCCGACTGTCGGTCCCGAGACCGGCGTTCTCACCGTGCCTCTCAGCGCAGACGATAAACTGATGAAGGTACGAGACACTGGGTCTACGCTGGACATTATCGACAGCCTTCCGACCGGTGCCGGTAAGACACACCCGCATGGACATTGGCTGACCTGTGGCACGGGCGATCGGACGATTGTGCCTAACGTCTTCACGGGAATCGGCGCCGCTGGTTCGGTCAGTATTATCGATACGGCCAGTGGCGACATTCTGAGAGAATTCGCGCAGGACCCGAATGACCCGTTGACCGCGCCTCTCTTGATGCCAATCGCAGTGGGAGAATGTCACGTGAACGGCGTTGCCAAAGCCTATGTGGCTAATCTGGTGAGCGGAATGGTGACGACTATCAATGTCGACACACAAACAATTCTGGGGAATATTCCAGTGACACTTACGCCGGATGGTCAGACTGGCTTCGATATTTTCCATACTCTCCAGGGGCCGATCCAAACGCCGGTGAGTCCGGACGAGAGATGGGTGGCGACAGCGGTATTCTCACTGACCAACGTGCCCCGGCCGCCGACCGACTCGGCGGATCACGTCGCGATCATTGATACGACGACCGATCAGGTAGTTGCCTTTGTCCCAACACCAGCGGGGACGCACGGCGTGAATTGGGGCGCCAAGCTGGGCGGGGGTTACTATGCCTATGTTACCAATCAGCATTCCAATGTCCTTACAGTGATCGATCCCGATCCGAATGGCGATGACAATGGCGCGGACGCGGCGGCCGTTGGCACGGTCTTACTAGCCAATCGGAGCAAAGGCGCAGGAGTTACTGATGGAACCGGTGGTCAGGGAGTGAAGCCTCTCCCCATGACGCATGATGGATGGATTCAGCCGACCGTCGCCTTATCTGGCACCGGGCAACTTTCTGCCGAAGTAGAAGGCTGGATCGGCAAGCTCACGCCAGAGCAGAAAGATCCTTCTCATCCACATTGACCGGAGGCGATCTCTTCGGTTGGCGAAGAGGCAAGAGTTTCGAGAAATCGAGATAACCGCGGCGGAAAGTGACTCCGCCGCGGTTTTCTTTTGGGCGATCTGATAGCTAATGCTGTGTGAGCGAAATCCACGATTGTGTAGGAGCGGCGACAGCTTTGTGCCGAATGATCTGAAAACCGTAAAGGATGAGGCGCGGCAGACATTCTTCTGTTAGACCGCGTCAGATGGCACGGGTGCGACGGCGCGCTTCCTGATCTTCAGGTTCAACATTTCGACCAGGACGGAGAAAGCCATCGCGAAGTAGGTGTAGCCTTTCGGGATATGGAACCCCAGGCCGTCGCCAATCAGGTTGACGCCGATTAACAGGAGAAAACTTAAGGCAAGCATTTTCAGCGTCGGATATCGCTCGATGAAACGGCTGATCCGGCCAGCGAAGATCATCATCGCAGCGACTGCGATCATGACTGCGGCAATCATGACGGCTATCTCATCCACCATCCCGACCGCTGTGATGACGGAATCGAGCGAAAAGACGATGTCCAGGAGGACGATTTGAACCAAAACCCCGGAGAAGGACGCCGCCGCCTTTCCGCCTATGCTCTCGTCGCCTTCCAATTTGTGATGAATCTCGCGAGTGCTTTTCGCAATGAGAAAAAGTCCGCCGGCGAGCAGGATCAGCGCTCGTCCTGAAACCTCGAAATCGGCGATCGCGAAAAATGGCTCGGTTAGGCTCATAATCCACGAGAGCGAAAGCAGAAGAACAACTCGCATGACCATTGCGAGTGCCAGCCCCCACAGACGGGCCTTTCGTTGCGAGGCGGCCGGGAGTCGTCCCGCGAGAATCGAGATGAAAACGATATTGTCGATGCCGAGGACAATCTCAAGTGCTGTCAGAGTCAGCAGCCCGATCCAAATCTGCGGGTCAAAGAACCATTCCATGTTTTATCTTTCGTTGCCGGCTCACAGGTTGTCGAACAGCGAACTCGTGGTTCTCGGGACCAGGCGACAGGCGGTTAAGAGAGGCCGTGATTTCTACGCGCGTCGCAATTCGCTTACATAACGTATTACTATTGGAGCGATCTAATCTGAGTCTTAGTCACAAGTTCCATTCGCGATAAACTACGACATGACTATCATCGACTATTTGCTACTCGGCGCATTTGCGGTCGCCGCTCTTTACACAGCCTATCGCCTGTTGTTTGGCTGGCTCCGCACGCACCCTCATCAAATCGAGAGCCACATATCAAACAGAACACAGCGCTCCACCGTGGAGTGCTCTGGGCGTGAGTTGGCTCCGGAGCCGGTTGCGCAAATGGCCGAAATGCCTGGCCGGTTTCGCTAAACAGCCGACGCTCAGGAAAATGAAACAACGCGTCGCTGGATTCGGTGAACAAGGGGGGTTTTCAAGCAGACCCTCCTTGTCGAGCTGAAGCCCAGGTCCGAGCGACCCTTCAAAACGCGGCTATTTATTGCGCAGCCGGATTCGTCGATTTAATCCAAAAACTCATTGACTAATTATTCCGATGGGCCATTTTAGTAAACTTGCTTGTCTCCTTGAGCAGCGCAGCCGCTCCCGGGGGTGGGCGATAACAAACCAAAACAAACCAACAAACAGGAGGACACCCATGAAAAAGATTATTGCACTCGCGATCACGAGCGCCGCTCTAGCGGCGTTCACAACTGTTCAGGCCCAAACGCAGCCCGCCGCCGCCCCGCCGAATGATGCCCAGATCGCCCAGATCGTGCTCACGGCCGACTCGGTTGACGTGGATTACGGCAAGCTAGCCGTGAAAAAGACCAAGAACGCGCAAGTCAAAGCTTTCGCTGAGACCATGATTCGCGATCACACCTCGGTCAACAAGCAGGCGACTGCCCTCGCTAAAAAGCTCGGGATGACTCCGGAAGCAAGCGACACGAGCAAGAGCTTGCAATCGGATGGCGACAAAATGATCGCGAAACTGAAAGCGATGCACGGCGCTGCCTTCGATAAGGCTTATATCGACAACGAAGTCGCCTATCACGAATCAGTCATTGGTGCGCTGGACAAGGTCCTGCTTCCCAATGCAAAAAATGCCGAACTGAAAAACCTTCTCGAGGCGGGGCGACCGATCTTTATCTCTCACCTCAACCACGCCAAAGAGATTCAAGCCTCTCTGCACTAAGCTTGCACTAAGCTAAGGGAGATTTGTTTGACGATGACAGCTGCGCTCTCTGAGGTTAAGCGAGGGAGCGCAGCGCTGAGTCACTCTGAGATTGGCGGCCGCGCGCGACAGCCCGCTTTCGATCCAAGCACGTCACGCCGGCGAGGCACTGACCAGCAGGAACCGGCCCGGCCTAAGCCGGCTCCTGCTGTCAGTTTGAATGCCAAAACGTTCAGGATTGTCTCTGGCCCGTTAACGGTAAGAACACTTGCCTTTTGGGGCATCGTGATTTTTATCGCTGGGTTTCTCTACGGCAGACAGTTGAGCAAGCTCGGAACCCAGGTTGCTGAGTCAGTTAATCGCGAATCTGCGCCGGCCACTCAAGCCGCAACCGTTACTGCGCCCGCCCCGACACAGCAGAGTACTGCCAGCGTTACCCCGGTAAAGATCCAGCTATTCAAGTTTTTGCCTGAGACGATCGAAATCAGCATCGGCCAGACGATCGAATGGGTTAACAACGACTTGACTCCACACACTGTCACATCACAAGGAACGGGAGAACTCAATTCAGGTTCGATCGATGCCGGGGCGTCCTGGCGCCACACGTTTACCAAGGCCGGGAGCTTTCCGTATTACTGCACCTTTCATCCTGAGATGAAAGGCATGGTCATCGTTAAGTAGACCCAGCCGGAGCCGTCGCAGTCGTACTCGGAAAGTTTCCTTCTCCGAGTTTCAAGCTGGTTTGTGCCGCCAGCCCATGCGCGCTTACTGATGCGGAGAGGAGCTTTTCCCGCCTCTGCGCGGCGACTCAATCGTGGGGAAGATACAAAAGTGCGGCTCCAACTTCGTCCATGGCGCGATACGATAACAGCCGGTTGTGTGCTGGTGTCCAAGCCCCGTCTCAAAGTGAATCGCCAAGAGCTACGTCGGTTGTGCATTGTCTCTCTCACAATCGCTTCTCTGCGCTCGTTGAGCGCACAGGAGAGCTCGGTTGATCGGCTGGTGATCGAGGCGGACCGCCTGCCGAGCGTTGAATCAGCCGCCGCCTTCGATGTTTAGGCGCTCGACTCGGAGGACCTGGAGCGCGCGCCGCAATTGCAGCTCGACGCGATTCTGCGCGCGCAAGTTCCGGGCTTCAGCCTTTTTCGGCGGAACAGCAGCCTGACGGCGAACCCGACGACGCAGGGAGTAACGCTGCGCGACTTCGGCCCCAGCGGTGCAGGCCGCACGCTCGTCCTTCTCGACGGTATCCCACTGAACGATCCGTTCGCTGGTTACGTTTTGTGGAGTCAGGTGCCGGTGGCGTCGATCGATTCGGTCCTGGTGATCCCGGGAGGCGGTGCCGGGTTGTTCGGCAACGCTGCCCTTGCCGGGACGATCTTTCTTCATTCCAAGCCACTGACCGGTAACGCGGGTTACGCCGATGTTATCGCCGGCGATCGTGACACCTACGAAGCGGCAGTGAGCGGAGCGATCGTGCACGGGACACTTGCGGCTGCGCTTTTCGCAGAGCGCTTCTCCACGAGTGGCTACCCGGTGCTCGAGGCGAGCCAGCGCGGACCGGTGGACAATAAGGCGAGCGCTGACTCCGACGTACTTGATTTCCGCGGTCAATGGCAAATCGACCGCGATAACTCGTTGCACATCGAAGCGCGCAGGTTCGACGATGAGCGGGGTAACGGCACAACCTTAACCGGGAACGACACCGCAGGAGAAGATTTGAGCGCTGTCTGACTGGGAAAGTTTCCGCAGGAATCGGCGCAATTGCAGCTAAGTCTTTACGCTCAGCATCGCAAATATCGGAGTACGTTCAGCTCGATCAACGAAACCCGTGCGGTCGAGACGCCGGCGCTCAATCAGTTTGATGTGCCGGCGACCGCTGCCGGCGGCAGCGCAGTCTGAAGCATGACCGCGGGAAAACACGAGATGACTGCGGGAAGTGACGTTCGGTGGGTGGAAGGCGAGACGAACGAAGCCTACCTTTGGAATGGAACTGAGTTCACCCGACTGCGCAACGCCGGAGGCGGGCAATTGTTTGCCGGGATCTTCGGCGAAGACGACTGGTCGCCTAACGACTACCTAACGATTATAGGAGGGTTGCGTTACGACCATTGGGAACTCTTCAATGGTTTCAGAAAGGCGTCGGATCGCGCCACCGGCGCGGTGACTCTGGACTCACAGTTTCCCGATCGCTCGGGCGACGAAATCAATGCCCGGATCGGCGCACGGGCGAGGCTGAAGAACGAGGTGACGTTGCGTGGCGCGTTCTACAGCGGCTTTCGCGTTCCTACTTTGAACGAGCTCTACCGGCCATTTCGGGTCGGCAACGATGTGACGGAAGCGAACGCGGAGTTGCGGCCGGAACATTCGTTAGGCGGGGAGGCCGGGATCGATTGGCAGGCGACTGCAAGCCTCCGCCTGTCGGGCACGCTCTTTCTTAATTATCTGCACGACGCAGTTGGCAACATCACCATCGGGCAGGGACCCGGCACGTTCAGCCCTGGGGGTTTTATCCCGGCGGGCGGGGTCTTGCGGCCGCGGCAGAATATTGATCTGGTCGTCGCGCCGGGTCTTAGCGCCAGTGCAAGCTGGCAACTGTCTCGCACCTTGTCGCTCACCGGAAGTTATCTCTTCACTCATCCAACGGTTGAACGTGCCGCCGATCCCTTGCTGGAAGGAAAGCTTCTCGCTCAAACCCCGGAGCATGTGTTCACTGGCGGGATCAAGTGGGCGCCT
>JAICXG010000204.1 GCA_025980625.1 Chthoniobacterales bacterium | reverse complement strand
CGAATTTGGAATCCGGCCAGCTCGAGAATCGCGCCGGCGCAGCCGAGACCGGCAGTGCCGAAATGGATCGGGAGCAGGACGCGATGCAGATGCCACGCCGGAATCGCGGTCGCGCCGATCAAGACGCCGGTGTAGGTCGCGAGTGCGAGACCCAGGATCGCAGCGGGAATGGTGAGCAGTCCGATGATCACGAGCACGAGGAGATGGATCGAGCGCGCGAAAGCGTCATTGACATAGAGGACCATCATCAGCCAGGCGGGCACGGCGAAACCGCCGAAGAGGGCGAGGACCCAGGCTCCGACCGACATCGGCGACTGATATTTGAAGACGCGCAGCATGTTGAGAAAAAGCTGCGGCCGGCCGAGGTCCATGATGAGGAAAATGGGGGAAAGGATCGCGCCAACCCCTGCGATCCAAAGCGCGACGTGAGCAAGCTGGATGTGGCCGAGCACGAGGGCGGTGAGAGCGATGAGCGGCGCCATCCCGGCCGCGCCGCCGACGAAAAAGTAGAGCGGAATTTCCCAGGTCCAGACCGGCGGCCTAACGACTGACTCGCCGTAGTAGCCGGCGTGGCGCGGGATCGGGCCGCCGGCGACATCGACGCCCCGGCTCTGCAGCGGCGCGCCGTGTTTGGCCTCTTCACGCAAGGCGTCGAGACGAGATTCGAAATTTGAGTCCGGACTCATGGAAGCTCGGGTAGGGTGGGCGTCTCGCCCGCCGGCGATGGCATCCTGCCATCGTGCACTTTTTTGGAGTTCGATTCGGAGAAAAGATCGTTTGGGGAAGATGCCCAAACCGGCGGGCGAGACGCCCACCCTACCCGGGAGACTGCTGCGTCTTGCTGCCAATTGTTCATCATGCGAATGCGAAGGCGAATGCGACCGTTGCGATCGCACCCACGGCGGTCGCAGCGGCGGCGAGCCAGCTCGATTTCAGGTAAATGGTTGGTACTTCGGGTTTGGGTGGGAGACCGTAAGGTTCGGGCTCGCCTAACAAGAGGAAAAAGGCGTGCAGACCGCCGACCGATGTGTCCTGCGGATCATAAAGCTGGGCGTCGGTGTATCCCGATTCCCGCAGTTGACGTACCCGCTCGTTAGCCTGGGCGCGAAGATCATCGAGCCGGCCGAAGACGATCGATTCGGTCGGGCAAACCTTGGCGCAAGCGGGAGTGAGTCCGCTCTTTTGCCGGTCGTAACAGAAGGTGCATTTGAACGCGCCGCCGGCGTTTGGCAAAGGTTTCGGCCGGCGATCAATCACGCCAAAGGGACAATTGACAACGCAATAACCGCAGCCGTTGCAGACGTCGTCCTGCACCAGGACGGAACCGACCTCGGTGCGGACGATTGACCCGGTCGGGCAGGCCTCGAGGCAGCCGGCTTCCTCGCAGTGTTTGCAGACATCGGAGAGAAAGACCCAGCGGAATGGATCTTCGCCTTCATCGCCATTGCCTAACGAGACCGGCCCGGTGATTTGATTTCCTTTCTGCAAATCCTGTTCGAGAAAAAGAACGTGACGCCAGGTCGAGGCGCCGAGATGGCCGGTGTTGTCGTAGGAGTTGCCGGTCCAGACGTAGCCGTCGTCGGGCACGTCGTTCCATTCCTTGCACGCGACTTCGCAGGCTTTGCAACCGATGCAGACAGTCGGATCGGTGAAGAAGCCGACCGTCGCGCCCTCGTCGACGTAGGAGTGGCGGCGCTGGTTCGTGCTCTGTGTGCCTTCGCCGATCACGGGAATATTAAATTTGGAAACCACGAAACCAGGAAAAGAAAATCCCAGACTGTTTTCTCTCCTAGCTTCCTGGTTTCCAAATTCATCCTCTTTTCCTCATTCCGATTTCCCGCGCTGCCCGTGGCCGCCGCCGCTGAGTTTGCCGCCTTGCGAGGCGCCGGGCGGAGGCTGCTCGGGGTGAATGTTAGGCGGTCCACCTTGCGGCGCGTAACGCTCAAGCCATTCGAGATAGGCCGGACCGCGCGGCAGTCGGCCGGGAATAACGTTGCAAAGCATCGCTTTGGATTCCTGGATCGTGACGTTGGGTTCGCCGGAGATCGGGCCGAGGTCATTCGCGGCGTCGCCGACTACCGGGCCGGTCCGTCCAAAATGAAACGGGGCCGCGATTTGATGAACGGTTTTGCCATTCAAATGCATCGGCCGCATCCGCCGACTAACGAGCGCGCGCGCTTCAATCGCGCCGCGCAGACTAACGACACAAACAAAATCGCCATTCTGGATTTCCAGCTCGGCTGCCAGTTCCGGTGACATTTCGATAAACATCTCCGGCTGTAGTTCGGCGAGATGACTCAGGAAACGGCTCATCCCGCCGCCGGTATGATGCTCGGTCAGCCGATAAGTGGTGAGCACGTAGGGAAAACGCGGATCGCCAGGCGGCGCGATGCGGTTCTCATCGCGGGTGAACCATTTCACGGGCGGATTCGTGTCGCGCGAATAAAGTTCATTGCTAACCGGCGATTCGAGCGGCTCGAAGTGTGTCGGGATCGGTCCGTCCTGCAAACCTTTGGGAACAAACATCCACCCCAGCCCGTCCTCGTGAAGAATGAAGGGACCGTCGCCCGGCTGGCCATCGAGACCGGTATCGCCATCGCCCGGTTGGTAATCGGGTCGCTTGTCTTTCTTGAAATCGGCGACATCCATTCCGCTCCAGTTGCCTTTCGCGGCATCCCACCAAACGAGCTTCTTTCGCTCGCTCCACGGTTCGCCTTGTGGATTGGCGCTCGCGCGATTGTAAAGGACGCGGCGATCGCTCGGCCAGGCGAAGCCCCAGCCGTGGCCAAGGTAGTCGTTAGGCTGACGCCGCAAGGCTTTGTTGATGCCATCGCGATTGAAAACGCCGGAGTAAATCCAGCAGCCGGAGGCGGTCGAGCCGTCGTCCTTCAATTCATTATAATCAGCGACCTGTGGACCGTGATGGAGTTGGCCGTTGCGATCCTCGGCGAAGAGACTGCCTTCTGCGCCGGGTTCCGGCGTGGTTCGCCAGCCGTTGATCTCGGCCAGGACGGCTTCCATTTTCGGTTCGCCGAGTTCCTCTTCCGGGTACCACCAGTCGAGCGCGCGCAACGGTTCGTCGTTAGGATCGTTCGAGGCTTCGGCTTTCGCCTTTAAGCGCAAAGCGAGCTGATGCATGAACCAGGCTTCGCTCCGGGAATCGCCCGGCGGATCGACCGCTTTTTCGCGCCACTGCAACATGCGTTGAGTGTTGGTGAAGGCGCCTTCCTTTTCCGCATGACCGGCGGCGGGGAAAAAGAAAACCTCGGTCTCAATCTCTTCGGTTTTCAATTCGCCGCGTTCGATCTCGGGCGAGCTGTACCAAAAAGAGGCCGGCTCGGTCTCGACCATGTCGCGCACGACAAACCATTTCAGGTTTGCGAGGGCTTTGCGTTGCAAGCGCGCATTCTGGGCGCCGACGGCGTGATTCTGGCCCATGAGGAAAAGGCCTTCCACCTTCCCGTCCAGCATGTCGTAGAGGAACTCGAAGAAGGAATGGTTGCCGGTCAGTTTCGGAAGCCATTCGAAACCAAAGTCGTTCTCCTTCGTCGCGCGCGCGCCGTAGTAGGCCTTGAGCAGGCTGACGAAATACTTCGGGAAATTGGACCACAACCCGGTCTTCGTGGTGTAGGCGTCGAGATAAACCTTGAGGGTGTCGTTCTTGCCCGCGATCGGCATTTTTAGATAACCGGGCAGGATGTCGTAGAGCGTCGGGATATCGGTCGAGCCCTGAATCGACGCGTGGCCGCGCAACGCAAGAATGCCGCCGCCCGGCCGTCCGATGTTGCCGAGGAGCAACTGCAAAACTGCGGCGGTGCGAATGATCTGCACGCCCTTGGAATGCTGCGTCCAGCCGACCGCATAACAAATTGCAGCCGTCTTGTCCGGGCCTGATGCCCTAACGAGTTCGTCGGCCACCTTGTGGAAAAGCTCCGGCGGAATGCCGCAAACTTTTTCCACCATCTCCGGGGTGTAGCGCGAAAAATGGCGCTTCAATTTTTGGAAAACGCATTGCGGATCCTGGAGCGAAAGATCGCGCTTTGGATGACTCAGATCATCGCCCTCGTAGAACCAGGTGTCCGGCGAGTAAGTGCGGTCGTCCTCATTCCAACCGGAGAAATAACCATCGGCGCCATCTTCCGCGTCCTTGTAATCACGCCGCAGAATGCAGGAGGCGTTCGTGTAATGGACAACGTACTCGCGGAAGAAAAGATCGTTCTCGATCACGTGCCTAACGAGTCCGCCGAGAAAGGCGATATCGCTCCCGGCCCGGATCGGCACCCAGATATCAGCCAACGCGCTAGTACGGGCAAAGCGCGGATCGACGTGAATAATGGTGGCGCCGTTTTCCTTCGCCTTCATCACCCAGCGGAACCCGACCGGGTGCGCTTCGGCCATGGATGAGCCTTCGATCAGGATGCAATCGGCTCGTGCCAGATCTTGTTGCGCGGTCGTAGCTCCGCCCCGGCCGAAGGAGGTGCCCAGACCGGGCACCGTGCTGCTATGTCATATCCGGGCCTGGTTGGAGATGCACACCATCCCCAGGCCTCCGGCGAATAGTTTCTTGATCAGGTAATTCTCTTCGTTGTCGAGTGTCGCGCCGCCGAGATGGGCAATGGCCGTGGTATGATTCACGACCGAGCCCTCCTCTTGCCTAACGAAGGTGCGCTTGCGCGATTCCCAGACGCGATCGGCCACCATATCCATCGCGCGATCGAGCGAAAGGTCCGTCCACGCGCGGCTGCGTGGAGCGCGATATTTCACTTTTGTTTCGCGACGCGAATGCGTGAGAAGCTGATAGGAAGCCGCGCCTTTCGGGCAAAGATTGCCCTGCGAGATCGGCGACTCGGGATCGCCCTCGATCGAAATGAGCTTCCCCTTTTTGTGGTAAACGAGCTGGCCGCAGCCAACTCCGCAATAAGGGCAAATCGAGCGCGCGACCCTGGCGTCATCGATTCGGGCGCGCATCGCGCGCGTCTTTTCCGACATTGACTCAATCCCGGTGCCGTCCTTGCGCTCGCGGATTTGCCTAACGAGCGGCCAACTCCAGAAGAGATCGTTCAACGTGTCCATCTCAAGCTTTTCTACGCCTGCAAGG
>JAICXG010000225.1 GCA_025980625.1 Chthoniobacterales bacterium | reverse complement strand
GGACCAGCCGGCAAACGGCCGCGCACCGATCAGGATTTGTCGATGAAGTTTGTCATCGGCGGAGTGATCGCGCTCCTCCTCGTGATCATGATCGCGCCCCAACTCCATCTGCAGTGGAATTTGTTAGGCGCGCTCCTCATCGTCGTGATCGGATTTCTCTTCACCACCGTTTCATCCCATCTCACCGGCGAAATCGGTTCTTCCTCCTGCCCGACTTCCGGGATGACGGTGGCGACACTGCTTCTCACATGTCTCGTCTTTCTCATCGTCGGTTGGACCGGCCCGAAGTATTTTGTCACCGCCCTTTCCATCGGCGGCATTGTCTGCATCGCCTCCTCGAACGGCGGCACGACTTCGCAGGATTTGAAAACTGGATTCCTCGTCGGTTCGACGCCGCGGTTTCAGCAGATTGCGATCCTGGCCGGATCGCTGGCGTCGGCGCTTGCGCTTGGCCCGATTCTTCTCGTCCTGAACAATGCCTATACCGTCTATGTGCCGGCGACCACCTTTCACAAGGTCGAAGCGCACCTCAGTTTGCCTGCGGCGGCAGTTGCCAATCTCCCGGCGTTTCAAGAAAAGCTGAAGCCTGATACGACCGGCCGGTATCGAGTTCTCGAGGAAAAAAAAGGCGGCGCGAATGCGATCGTGCCTGGGCTCGAACCAGGCGAGTACCTGGTGAACGAGGTGGGCGAAGTCGTTTACAAAGTGGAGCATAATTTCCCGCCCGACCTGCGCGCGCCTAACGAGACCGAGCTGGGACCGCCAGAGCGGATCAAAGGCGCCCAGGCGAACATGGACCCGCAGCTTTACCGCTCATGGCAGAGGGCCGATCCGAGTGGCGGGCCGGCGCAGCGTTACCTCGTAAACAAACAGCGGGAGGCAATCTATCTCGTCGATCCGGGAATCAACGGCACGCATCGGGTGCGGCCCGACGGTTCGCCTGTAACCAAATTCGACGCACCGAAGGCGACGCTGATGTCCTACATCATCAAGGGAATCTTGGGACACAAACTGCCGTGGGCGCTGGTGTTGTTAGGCGTGATGATCGCGATCGTGCTCGAGATGAGCGGCATTCCCTCGCTCGCCTTCGCCGTCGGGGTCTATCTGCCGCTCGCGTCTTCGACGCCGATTTTTGTTGGCGGCATGATCCGCTGGCTGGTCGATCGCTGGCTACGAAAACGCAAGTTCCGCGGTCACGATCTGACGCCCGATGAGCTGGTTGCGGAAGGCGACAAGAGCTCCGGCGTTTTGCTCGCGTCCGGCTACATTGCCGGGGGCGCGCTTGCCGGAATTATCATCGCGATCGTGGCCGGGGTGCCAGGTCTCGCGCCCTTTAATGAGCGTCTTGCCGCCTGGGCGACCGCGCACAATCCGTTTTTTAGCGGGCCCTACGCGGACCTGCTCGCGCTGCTTCCGTTTACGGTCCTTTGTGTTTTGCTTTACCTGGTCGGGCGCGACGTGCTCCTCGCAACAGCGAAGAGAAAAGCCTGACGAGAAGAGTGCCGGCGCGCGAAGCGATAACGCCTTCGCCTAACGAGCGAGTTGCGATTCGCGCCGCCCGCACCAATTTGCTCGATGCGCAAAGTGAACCTGAATGAGATCGCGGAAGAAGAACGCACATCGCCCCGGCGCAAGTTCCACAAATTCATCAAAGAAATCTCGATCGCGCTCGGGCGGGAGAAGGAGTCGCTCGACTTAACGAAGCGGCAGCCCTTCGATCTTGCCTGGGTGCGAATTCCGAAGGGAAAAAGTTATTGCCCATATCACGGCCACAGCGCCGAGACCGAGCTATATCTCGTCCTTTCCGGGCAAGGCATCGTGCGCGATCGCACCGGCATGACCGAGGTGCGGCCGGGCGATTCGTTTTTCTTCGCCCCGGGCGAGGCGCATCAACTCAGCGCGGCACCAGAGGAAGATTTTGTTTACCTGGTGGTCGCGGATAATCCGCGGGGCGATTCCTGTTACTATCCCGACAGCGGGAAATGGGTCGCGTTTAAGGAGGGCGGCGAAGAGGTGATCGCGAAAGGCGAGGAGGCCGACTACTACGAAGGCGAAGAATAGATTCGCCTAACGAGTGCGATTATCCTGCGACTTCGCCGGGAGGACGGTCGGCGGGTGCATTGCCGCCGTTCCACCGCGATGGTAAACAATCGAATGACTTCGCTGCGTTCCATCGCCAGCGCGTTGCTCATCGCGAGCGTTTTGTTCGCGCCGCAAGCGTCGCGGGCGCAGGTCTTCCAAGGCCGCCAGCTCGTCGAGGCAAAGCTGATCGCAGATACGGCCGCGGTCGTGCCCGGACAAACCTTTACCGCCGGCCTGCTCCTGAAGATGCAGCCCGGCTGGCATTCCTATTGGCAATTTCCGGGCGACGCTGGCATTCCCACCGAGATCAAATGGAATCTGCCGCCCGGTTGGAAAACAGGGCCGATTCAATGGCCGGTTCCGAAAAAGGTGACCGAGCCAGGCGACATCCAGGTTTACGGCTATCACGGCGAAGTCCTCCTGATGATGGCGATGACCCCGCCGACCAAAATCACCGCCAGTTCCGTGAAACTGTCCGCCACAGCGGACTGGCTGGTCTGCGAAAAGATCTGCATTCCGGGCAACGCGCAGCTGCAACTCGAGCTTCCAGTCGCATCGCAAAGCGCTCCAGCGAACAACGAGCTTTTCGGAAAATATCACGACCGTCTCCCGCAGCCGGTCCCGGCGAGCGCCGCCGGCGCGCTTCATTGGAGCCGCCTGCCTAACGAGTTTCGTCTTAGGATTGATGACAAGAGTCTGGCCCGCAGCGGCGCGCTCGATTTCTTCCCGCTGCCCGGACCAAAGACACTCATTGGCCACCCGCGCCGAGAACAATCTTCCGACGGCACGGTCACCTTCGTTATTCCGATTGAATCGGCCGATCCGAGCGAGCAATCGCTCGACGGCCTGATCGTGACCGGTGATCACGCCTTCTCGTTAGGCAAGCTCGAGCAGGCTGCAACGGCGACTACGAAGTCACACATCGCGGCGCCCTCTTCGTCTCAGGGATTGTTGAAGCTCCTCCTCTTCGGTTTCATCGGCGGCTTTATTCTTAATCTCATGCCGTGCGTTCTCCCGGTGATCTCGCTCAAGATCTTCGGATTTATCCGGCACGCCGGCGACAGTCACGCCCGCATTCTCGGCAACGGCCTCGCCTTTAGCGCCGGGATTTTCGTCTGGTTTCTCGGCGTCGCGTTGCTCGTGATTGGCTTTAAAGCGGCCGGGCATGAAATCACCTGGGCGTTTCAGTTTACCAATCCTTACTTCGTCGTCGCGATGAGCGCGATCGTGCTCGTCTTCGCGCTCAATCTTTTTGGAGTGTTTGAAATCATGCTACCGGCCTCTGCCACCACCGGCCTGCTCGGGTGGAGCGCGCGCGAAGGTTATCCCGGTTCCTTTTTCCAAGGCGTCTTCGCCACTGTGCTCGCCACACCCTGCACCGCACCCTATCTCGGCACCGCGCTCGGGTTCGCCTTTGCGCAATCGGCCGGGATCATCCTGCTTATGTTCGTCGCGATCGCGGCGGGAATGAGCGCACCGTATCTGCTCTTGAGCGCGCAACCCGGCTGGCTGCGGTTCGTCCCGCGACCGGGGCCGTGGATGGTGCGGGTGAAACAGTTTATGGGGTTTCTCCTCCTCGCGACCCTCCTCTTTCTTCTCTGGGTCATCGGCGTGGCGCGCGGAATCGATGCCGCCATCTGGGTGAGCGCATTTCTTCTCGCCCTCAGCCTCGCCTGCTGGATGCTCGGCACCTTCTCCCTCCCAAGCGCCTCGCGCAGCCGGCGCTTTCTCGTGCTCGTGCTCATGCTCGTGCTGATACTCGGGAGCGGCTTCTATTTCATCGGGGAAAAATTCGGCGCAACCAAACCCGTCGCCTCTCGCCTAACGAAGAGCGACTGGATTCCATTCAGCCCCGAGCGCCTGCAAAGCGAGCTGGCCCAGGGCCGCACTGTTTTCCTCGATTTCACCGCCGCCTGGTGCATCACCTGCAAGTTCAACGAGGCTGCCGTGCTCGAGAGCGCGCCGGTTAAACAGGCCTTCGAACAATACCGAGTCGTGAAAATGAAGGCCGACTGGACGAATGCCGACCCGGTAATCACAAAAACCCTCAAACAATTTGGCCGCGTCGGCGTCCCATTATACGTGTTGTATCCGGCCGCCGCTCCCGATCAGCCAGTTGTGCTACCGGAGTTACTCACCCAGACGATTGTCCTGAACCATTTGCAATCGGCGACGCCGAAAGTCGCCGAGACCAACTCAAGCCTTTGAAAACAAGATTGCTCATTCTTGGCATCACAGCCCTGGCCAGCGGCGCGCTTCTGGCCGCTGCGACGCCGAAGATCGGCGCATCCTCGCCCGAGTTCTCGCTCAACGATTCGCACGGCCAGACTCACTCGTTAGGCGACTTCAAGGGCAAATACGTCGTCCTCGAATGGTTCAATCCCGGCTGTCCTTTTGTGCAAAAGCATTACAAGAGCGAGAACATGCAGGCCCTGCAAAAGCGTTTCACTGCCCAGGGTGTCGTCTGGCTGACGATCGATTCATCCGCCCCGGCCAGCCAGGGTTATCTCACGCCCGCGGAGGCGAACAAGCAGATGGCGGAATGGAACATGAAATCAACTGCCCTGCTCCTCGACCCGCAAGGCAACGT
>JAICXG010000298.1 GCA_025980625.1 Chthoniobacterales bacterium | reverse complement strand
GGGGAGCAGGTCGCCCCGGAGTCGCGGCAGAATCGCCTGCGTCTCGGGATCGCCGAAACGGCAGTTGAACTCGAGAACATGCGCTGCGCCGTTTCGAATCATCAAACCCGGGAAGAGCAATCCCGAGAAATGAATTTTCTCCTCGCGCAGACCGTGCACGAGCCGGCGCATGATTTTCTCCTCGAACTGATTCGTTAGGCTATCGTTCCACGCGACTGGGGGACTGTAGGCGCCCATCCCGCCGGTGTTCGGGCCCTGGTTGCCGTCGAGTAGGCGCTTGTGATCGCAGGCGGCGCCCAGCAGCCGGTACTGTTCGCCCGCCACGAGCACGTGGAGCGAGCATTCCCAACCTTGGAGAAATTCCTCGATCAACACGCGCGTCCCGGCCGCGCCGAAACGCCCGCGATCGATCATGTCCTCGATTGTGCTCATGGCGGTCGCGGGATCGGGCGCGATCACAACCCCTTTGCCCGCGGCCAGGCCGTCGGCCTTGATCACGATCGGGTAATGCAAGTGCTGGGCAAAGCGACAGGCTTTGGCGCTATCGTCGAAAATTCCGGCCATCGCCGTCGGCACGCCGGTGCTCCGCATCAGTTGTTTCGCAAAAACCTTCGAGGCCTCGATTCGCGCCGCCGATTTGATCGGACCGAAGATGCGGAGATCGACCTGTTGGAATTCGTCAACGATACCGAGAGCGAGCGGATCGTCCGGTCCGATGACGGTGAGGCCGATCGCGTTTTCGCGGGCGAACTTGAGGAGACCCGCGCAATCGTTAGGCGAAATCGGGAGGTTATTGCCTAACGACGCTGTGCCGGCATTTCCCGGCGCGCAAAAAATCGCCTCAATGCGCGGCGATTGCTCCAGTTTCCAAGCGAGCGCATGTTCGCGCGCCCCTCCTCCCACGATCAAAACTTTCACCGTGGAAATCGCCTGCGTTGTGGATCACCCATAGTTTCGGCGTCCACCAAAAGCGACCGTTCGAAGAATCTGCAGCCAGGCAGCTGATTTTTCAAAGACCGGGGAAGCCGCTTGCCGACAAGGGTGACGAAGTTTTCGCTTTTTCCAAGAAAAAAATCACACGCCATGAAACAATAGCCGAGAAGCTGCCTGGCGCAGCGATACCATCCCGGTGGCTTGTCACTCTCCGATTGCGCGTGCCTGCGAATGCCGCTAAAGGTCGCCATGCCCGAACGCTCGCGGCGAGCTTCCGTCATGAACGCGCATTGTCTCTCGCGCGTCGTCCTCAGCCGGATCGCGGACAAATGGACCGCGCTCATCATTCATGTTCTCGCCGGTGGAACGCGCCGCTACGCCGAGTTGCAGCGCGAGATCGGCGGGATTTCGCAAAAGATGCTGACCCAGACGCTGCGCAGCCTGGAGCGCGATGGCCTCGTTACTCGTAAGGTGCACCCGGTCGTCCCGCCGAGGGTAGACTATACGCTCACTCCGCTCGGTCGCACTCTGATCGAGCCGCTGCGGGCCATCTGTCGCTGGTCGGAGAAACATCTCCCGCAGTTGGAAGCGAATCGGGCCCGCGCCAAGCGCGCGGCTTTGGCGCCTTAGACATCCCCGGCGGCGCGATATGCACCACGCCGAACCTATTGTCCTCCTGTTCGTTTTGGTGGCAGGTCTTGTCATCCTGGCGCACAAATGGGCCGTTCCCTACCCGGTCCTGCTCGTGATTGGCGGCCTGTGTCTGAGTTTCATCCCCTGGCTCCCTGTGATCCGCCTCGATCCAAATCTCGTCCTCTTTTTCTTTCTCCCGCCCCTCCTTTATCCGGCCGCGCTCTTCACCTCCTGGCGCGATTTTCGGCGCAACCTGAGGACGATTCTTTTCCTCGCCATCGGGCTCGTCCTGCTCACCGCGACAGTCGTGGCATGGGTTGCCCATTCCATTATTCCCGGGTTCCCGTGGGCGGCCGGTTTCGCTCTTGGCGCGATCGTCTCCCCGCCCGACGCGGTTGCGGCCGAAGCCGTCCTGAAACGGTTGCGGGTTCCGGTGCGGATTCACGCCGTGCTCAGCGGCGAAAGCCTGGTGAACGACGCCACCGCGCTGGTCGCCTATCAATTCGCCGTCGCCGCCATGGTGACTGGTGCCTTTTCGTTAGGCGAAGCCAGCCTGCGTTTTCTCCTGATCGGTCTCGGCGGGGTCGCGCTCGGGCTGTTTCTGGGTATGGCGGCTCGTTGGATCCAAAATCGTCTCGACGACCCGCCAGTCCAGATCACAATCTCGCTTCTTACCCCGTTCGCCGCCTACCTGATCGCCGAGCGACTCGCCGTCTCCGGAGTGCTCGCGGTGGTTGCGGCGGGGATTTATGTCGGCCGGCATTCCCCTTCCTATTCCGTCCAGTTTCGCCTCCAAGCTCAAACCTTTTGGGAAATCGTCGCCTTCCTCCTGAACGGTTTCGTCTTCATCATGATCGGGCTGCAATTGCCCGACATCCTGCGGCACCTCAGCCACGAGCCGCTTTCGCGCCTAACGACCTATGCGCTCCTGGTCAGCGGCACGGTCGTCCTTGTTCGGATGGTCTGGGTCTTCGCCGCCACCTATCTCACCCGATGGCTAAGTCCGGCTTTTCGTCGGGGGAACCCCGCGCCGCCCTGGCAACAGGCAATGATTGTCGGCTGGGCAGGGATGCGGGGAGTGGTATCGCTCGCCGCCGCCTTTGCCCTGCCGATCGTGCTCGCCAATCGCCAGGCTTTTCCGGGGCGCAGTTACATTCTCTTTCTCACCTTTTGCGTTATCCTCACCACACTTGTCTTTCAAGGTCTGACGCTGCCGGTGTTGATCCGGTGGTTAGGGGTGAAGGACGACGGCGTGATCGAGAGCGAGGAACGTGAAGCGCGCCTGCGGGCGAACGAAGCGGCGGTCGATTTCGTCGAACGCAAGGCGCTGGAAGAACACTTTCCGGACGAGGTGATGGCGCGGGTGCGGGCCGAATATTGCGACCGCATCGCGCAGCTCGAAGCCTGCTGTGAAGAGCGCGGAAATCCCAGCGGTGAAGTCGCGACCCCAATTTATCAGCGGCTCCAGGCCGGCGCGCTGCAGATCGAGCGGCAGACGATCATCGCCCTGCGAAACTCGCAGCAAATCAACGACGAAGCGCTCCGCCGCATCCAGCGCGACCTCGACCTGGCCGAAGCGCGGCTGACCGGGCATTGAATTGGCTAAAAATTTTTCTTGCCAACGCCTTCCCGACGGGAGCAAACCAT
>JAICXG010000008.1 GCA_025980625.1 Chthoniobacterales bacterium | reverse complement strand
TGCGGGAGCTGACGCAAAACTTGCGCCAGGGCCTGTTGGCTCAGCTTGGAAGCTCACCCGGCGCAGGACGAGAGCGAGGTCAGCTTGCGGAGCTGTTCACGCGACATCACGACCACCTCCTTTCGGCAAAGAAGAGATCGCTTAAGAAAGCAGGAACGCAGGAACGATGAGAAAAAAAGGGCTTAGGAAATTGGGCGCGAGAACAGGTCGAATCACGAACAGAAAGGATCCCCTCTCTTTTCCTGCGTTCCTGCTTTCCTAAGATATCTCCTCTCGGGCGGAGAGGATAGGAATCGAACCTACCCCGGTCCCGCGGATGCGGGATCGACAACGGTTTTGAAGACCGCGCGGGCCACCAGGCACCGTTCACTCTCCGGCAAAGAAGGAAATCACTGAGGAAAGCAGAAAAGTAGGAACGATAAGAAAAAAAGGGCTTAGGAAATTGGGCGCGAGAACAGGTCGAATCACGAACAGAAAGGATCCCCTCTCTTTTCCTGCGTTCCTGCTTTCCTGAGCAATTCTTAAGCCTTCGTCTTTTTGACTTGCCTAACGACTTCGTCGAAGTCGGGCCATTCGCCGGTTTCGAGCTTGGAATGGAGCTTCTTGCCATTGGCGGTGACTTCGAAGGCGCCGCCACCCGATGGGACAAGCGTGAGCGACGCGATCCGATCGCCGAGATCGAGAATTTTAGCCGCCAAACTGACGGCTTTCGGAGTGTAGTTTCAAACCACGCAATACTCGATCCGGACTTCGGTCTTCATCGCTCCCTCCTTTCCTGGCATCGAGCCTAGCGGGAAGAAAGCAAGGGTCAAGAACCCACTGGCCGCGGAGAACACCGGGCGAGACACTCGGTGGCCACACAAGCAGGATGCATGTGCTACGCCGCGGCCGCGTTGGCGGCGCGCTTACGGGCGGTGGCGTCGAGGATCCGTTTGCGCAGCCGCAATGATTTCGGAGTCGCCTCGACGTATTCATCGGCGTCGATGTATTCGATCGCGCGCTCCAGGCTCATCTTGAGCGGGGCTTCGAGCTGAATGCCTTTGCCTTCGCCCTGGCTCCGCATGTTCGTCAGGTGTTTTGCCTTACAGGGGTTGACCGGAAGATCTTCCGGGCGGGCGTTCTCGCCTACGATCATCCCGACATAAATTTCTTCCTGCGGTCCGACGAACAGTTTGCCGCGGGCCTGGATATTGTTCAGGGCGTAGGCGGTGCTGATCCCGCCTTCCATCGAGACCATGACGCCGCGATTGCGGCCTTCGATCTCGCCACGGTATGGGACGTACTCGCGGAAGAGATGGCTCATGATCCCTTCGCCCCGGGTCAGGTTGACGAGGTCAGTTTCGAAACCAATCAACCCGCGGGTTGGAATGATGGCTTCGACCGAGACGCGGTTGGCGTGATGATCCATGGCCGTGACTTCGCCTTTGCGGCCGGCGATATCCTGCAACACGTCGCCCAGGTTTTCGTTAGGCACTTCGACGTAAAGGTTCTCGATCGGCTCGAGCAGGTTGCCGTTTTCGTCCCGGTGAAAAATGACTTCGGGGCGCGAGACCATCACTTCGTAACCTTCGCGCCGCATCTGCTCGACGAGGATTGCGATCTGCATTTCGCCGCGGGCGTTGATCTCGAAAGCGCCCGCGGTCTCGGTGTCGCTGACCTGAAGCGAAACGTTACCGCGCGTCTCCCTAACGAGTCGCTCCCGAACGTGCCGGGCGGTCACGAACTTGCCTTCGCGACCGGCGAAAGGTGAATCATTCACGAGGATGCGCATCCGGATGGTCGGCGGATCGATGTCGACGAATTGGAGCGGTGTGCGCTCCTCGCGGTCGGTGAGCGTCTCGCCGATGTAAACTTCCTCGAAACCAGTCAACCCGACGATCTCGCCGGCATTGGCGTGGTCGGTCTCGACCTGTTCCAAGCCGTGGTAGGTGAAGAGGGCGGTGACGCTGGCGCGTTCCCGGCGGCCATCGCGATGAATGCAGACGATCGAGTCGCCCTTCGCGACCCGACCGCTGACGATTCGACCGAGCGCGATCCGGCCAAGATAATCGCTGTAGTGGAGGTTCGAGACCAGCATCTGGAAATAAGTCTCGGCTGCGATTGTCGGCGGTGGTATGTGCCTAACGATCGCCTCGAAGAGGGGCGTCATGTCGTCGCTGTTCTCGTGCAGCTCGCGCATGGCAAAGCCATTCTTCGCGCTTGCATAGATGATTGGGAAATCGAGCTGCTCGTCATTCGCCTTTAGCTCGACGAAGAGATCGAAGACCATGTCGAGGACCTGATGCGGACGCGCGTTCTCGCGGTCGATCTTGTTAATGACGACGATCGGCTTCGCCTTGTTCTCGAGCGCCTTCTTCAGAACGAAACGCGTCTGCGCCTGCGGGCCGTCATGCGCATCGACCACGAGCAGGACGCCGTCGACCATCTTCATGATCCGCTCGACCTCGCCGCCGAAATCGGCGTGACCCGGTGTGTCGACGATGTTGATGCGGTAATCGTTCCAGCTAAACGCCGCGTTCTTGGCGCGAATCGTGATCCCCTTTTCGCGCTCGAGATCCATCGAGTCCATCACCCGTTCCTCGACTTTCTGGTTCGAGCGAAAGGTGCCGGACTGGCGCAGAAGTTGATCGACGAGCGTGGTCTTCCCGTGATCAACGTGCGCGATGATGGCGATGTTGCGGATTTTATCCATGCGTTTGCGAAAGCAGGGCGCGACCAGCGCGGTCGGCCTGCGAACGGAGGGCGCGGAATATCACCGAGAACGGCAGGAGCGTCAACCGCCAGCCAGGGCGGCTTCGGCTTCGGCCGGCGCGCTCGGCGGCGGCTCGAACCATTTACCGTGCTCGCGAATCAAATCCTTGAGCCGATCGACGGCTTCGGTTTCGGGGATGTTGAATTTCACGGCAGTCTTGCCGACGTAGAGATTCACCTTGCCGGGCGCGCCGCCCACATAACCGAAATCGGCGTCCGCCATTTCACCCGGGCCATTTACGATGCAGCCCATGATCGCGATTTTTACGCCCTTAAGATGGACCGTGGCGGCTTTGATTTTGGCGGTCGTCGTCTGGAGATTGAAAAGGGTGCGGCCGCAAGACGGGCAGGCGACGTAGTCGGTTTTGAAAATCCGGGTGCCAGCGGCTTGGAGGATGTTGTAGGACAAACGCAGCGCCTGCCCTGGTCCCTGTTCTCCCTGGATGAGAATGGCGTCCCCGATTCCATCGCAGAGGAGCGCGCCGATGCTGGTGGACGCGACGAGCAGGGTGCGCAGGAAATCGGCTTCGGGATTTTGCGAGATCGTTAGGCTATCTTTGAGCAGAATGGGGTGGCGCGGATCGACTTTCGCCGCGAGCAGGCGGAACGCCATGATGAGAGGCAGATCGAGGCCATCGCGAACCGTGATCAGTTGCGGATTCGTTAGGCAATTCAACCGCGCAATTTCGTTGTCGTCGCGCGGATCAACCTCGACGACGCCGCAGTTCTCATAGACAAACTCCGGCTTGTAATCGCCCATCCGATCGAGCTTGTGCGCGATCTTGTCGAAGTTCGCCTGCCGCACCGCGACGCGGACAGTTTGTTCGCCGCCGATCTGCACCGGGCGGAGGGCGTCAGCGCCGCCGGCTATAACGATCGTGTCGCTCGCACGACGCTGATAGGAAAATGGATCGAAGGGCAGCGCGGGTTGCGCACCGTCGAAGGTGGATTGTTGCGCGTGGGAAGCAGCCGTTTCGACGAGCGCTTTCGCAACCGGAATTTCGTGGATGCTGTCCTCGGTGAGCGAGACGCGGATCGTGTCGCCGATGCCGTCCTCGAGCAGCGAGCCGATGCCGATGGCGCTTTTGATTCGGCCGTCCTCCCCTTCGCCGGCTTCGGTAACGCCGAGATGGAGCGGGTAATTCCAATCCGGACCTTCTTCATTCAGCCGAGCAACGAGCAAGCGATAAGCGGCGATCATCACCTTGGGATTGCTTGCTTTCATCGAGAAGATGAAATCGTGATAACCGAGATCGCGCGCGATGCGGGCAAACTCGAGCGCGCTCTCGACCATCCCAAGCGGCGTGTCGCCGTAACGATTCATGATCCGGTCGCTGAGCGAGCCGTGATTGGTGCCGATGCGGATCGCGATCCCGCGCTCCTGGCATAGCCTAACGAGCGGGGTGAAGCGCTCCCGGATGCGCTCGAGCTCGGCCGCGTACTGCTCGTCGCTGTATTCGATGATCTTGAACTTCTTCGAGTCGGCATAGTTGCCGGGATTGATCCGGACCTTGTCGACCCATTTCGCGGCTTCCATCGCGGCTTCGGGTTTGAAATGGATATCGGCGACGATCGGCACACCGCAACCGCGGTCGCGCAAACCGCGCACAATGTGTTGCAGGTTGGCCGCGTCTTTCACGGTCGGCGCGGTGATGCGCACGATCTCGCAACCGGCTTCCGCGAGCTCGATCGTCTGCGCGATCGAGGCTTCGGTATCCATCGTGTCACAGGTGATCATCGACTGGAGGCGGATGGGATTGGAGCCGCCGACGCCGACATGTCCGACCATCACCTCGCGCGAGACACGGCGCTGCGAAGAGAAAAAGCTTGTTACCGAGTTCACCGCTTCGGCTTGCGCGGACGCGCGCCGTTTCTGACTTCGTCGAGCGCAACGATCAGCTTGGTATCGATGCGTTGGGTTCCTCCGCCGATTCTGGAAATGTAAACAGTCCGATAATCGGTTGAGAAAGACATGAATTCGGGATGGTCCACGAGACCGCGCGTTCCGTTTGTCAGCACGATTTCGAAAGGCCCAAACGGCGCCGCCGAATAAAGCGCGTAAATCTCTTTGTGGTTCATCGTGAGGCCAAGATATCCGCCTAGCAAAGCGGCGCAAAGCTCCGCTACGGCCTGGCGGCTTGCGGGGTTGCGCTCGGCGGCGGCTCCTGGCGTTTTGCGCCTAGCCAATCGCCGACATCGAAGAAGCTGATGTAGCAAATGTAGCCGATAATGAGGACGGCGCAGGCGGTTTGCACAACTTCCAGGACCCGGATGTTGACCGGTTTGCGCCGGACCGCTTCGACGAGCGCGAGAAGAATATGGCCGCCATCGAGCACCGGGATCGGGAGCAGATTCAGAATGGCAAGGTTGACGTTGAGGATGACGCTAAACCAAAGCGCCAACTGCCAGCCCCACTCATTCTCGAAGAGCAGGTAATAGATGTGGAAGATGCCGAGCGGGCCGCTCAAATGCTGCAATTTGACATCTGACTTGGGCGAAGCGACGGCGCCGATTGTATCGATCGTGCTTGTGACGCTGTTGTAGACCTGTTCGATCGGATTCGGATGAGTGATGCTCATTCGCCCGGAGCTATCCCAGGCGATGCCGATGCGGGGCGTCTTCTCGTTAGGCAAGACCTCCGGCTTGACGGAAACGTTGAACGACTGCTGGCCGCGTCGCACCTCGAGCGTGATCGGTTGCGCCGGGTGTTGCTCGATGTAAGCGCCAAGAGCAATCGGACTGTAGATCTCCTCACCGTTAAAGCCTTTAATGATGTCGCCGTGTTTGAGACCGGCGGCCGCAGCCGGTGTCTTCGCTTGCACCTGGTCAATCATTGGTGTGGTCGCCGGATAGATCAGCACCTGGCGCACGCTCTTCCGCCGCCAGCCGCTGCTCGGCGCAATGTAAGGTGTAACCTCCGTCTTGATGCGGCGGCCGTTGCGTGCGACGACAAAAGGAATCGTATCGCCCTCGCTCCGGATCACGTTCCAGGTGATGCTGTTGTTCATCCCAGAGAAACGCGTGACCCGATTCCCGTCGACCGACAGGATCTTGTCGCCCGCCTCGAGCCCGGCTTTCTCCGCCGGTGAATTCTTTTCCACATAACCGATCACCGTGGTGATATCGGCTTCGCTCACCGGATGGCCGATGCCCCAGACGATCGCGGCAAAAACGAGCGCGAGCAGCAGGCTGAAGAGCGGCCCGGCAACGGCCACGATAATCTTGTCGAGCGCGGAAACAGGCGGGAGCTTGGCGCGATCGGCGTCAGTCTCGCCTTCGATGATGTCCATCGGCGCGAGCTGAGGCAGCGCAACAAAGCCGCCAAGGGGCAAAGTCCCTAACGAGTACTCGACCCCGTTAATCTTTTTCTTCCAGATCGGCTTGCCAAACCAGATGCCAAACTTTTCGATCACCAGCCCGCGCCACCGCGCGGCGAGGAAATGCCCAAGCTCATGGACAACGATGAGCAGGTTAAAAAGGAGGACGACCTCAAGCAGAATGAAAAGAATGCGAAGGGCGTGGAGAAACACGTGTGAAGGAATGTAGTTACGGAGTTGCGATTGCTGGAGCTGTGATCTCTTCGTGCGGCCCGCTTTTGGGTCCTCAATCCTTCAAAGCGGCAACCGCCACTTCCCGCGCCCAGCGATCGGCGTCCAATATGGCATCGAGGCTCGGCTTGGCAACGGTCGCGTGGCGGTTCATCACTTCCTCGACCAGGTGCCAGATGCGCGGGAAGGAAATCCGGCGATCGAGGAAAGCTGAGACAGCGATTTCATTGCTCGCGTTCATTACAGCAGGCAAGGTGCCGCCGGTCTCGCCGGCGTGCCGGGCGAGTTCGAGGGCGGGGAAATCCCCGAGGCGCGGGGCGTTGAACTCGAGCTGGCGCAGTTTGCCGAAATCCAGCGGCGGCAGGGTGTTGGGTACCCGATCGGGCCAGGTGACGGCGTACTGAATCGGGAAACACATGTTGGAATGGGAAAGCTGGGCGAGGACCGAGCCGTCGGCGAATTCGACCATCGAATGGACGATGCTCTGCGGATGAATCACAACCTCGACCTGCGCCATCCCGACTCCGAAAAGCCAATGCGCCTCGATCATCTCAAGCCCTTTGTTAAAAAGGGTGGCGGAATCGATCGTGATCTTTGGTCCCATGTTCCAGGTGGGATGTTTCAGGGCCTGCTCGGGTGTGATTGCCTCGAAGGCGTCGTTAGGCGTGGTCCGGAATGGTCCGCCCGACGCAGTTAAAATGATCCGTTTCACCTCAGCGTTACGCCCATCGAGGCATTGGAAGATGGCGTTGTGCTCGCTATCCACCGGCATAACTCGGACGCCTTTGCGCGCCGCTGCGCTCATGACTGCGTCGCCCGCCATCACCAGTATCTCCTTGCTCGCGACGGCCAAATCTTTCCCCGCTTCGATCGCGGCCAGGGCCGGACGCAGGCCGCCCGTTCCTACGACCGCCACCAGCACCATCTCGGCATTTGTCAGGCGCGCGATCTCGATCAGCCCATCTTCTCCCGCGAAAATCGTCGGGTGATACGCGAGATCGGCGCATAGTTCCCCGAGCCGGCCCTCGTCGACGAGGCAAATCGCTTCCGGCCTGAGGAGATTGGCCTGGGCCGCAAGTTTTTTCGCGTTTGACTTCGCGGCCAGGCCGACGATTTCCATCCGCTCCGGGATATCCTGCGCCACTCTCAGCGCGCTCTCCCCGATCGAGCCGGTCGCGCCGAGGACGATGACTCGTTTGCGTTTCATATGAAAAGACAGAGTTCCAGAATCTCTTAATCCACAAAGTCCTGTTAGTCCTGTCTCTCCCTTCCTTAGGGCACGCGGATGACCAGACGCAGGTAGAAAAAGAGGAGCGGCGCCGTAAACAAGAGGCTATCGATCAGATCGAGCGCGCCGCCAATACCTGGCAACATGTTGCCGGAATCCTTCACGCCCGTGCTCCGCTTGATCATTGATTCGGCAAGATCGCCGACGACCGCGGCAAAGCCGAGCAACAACCCGAGCACCGCGGCATGCGTCCAGTTCAAGACCGCGAGATGACCCGGCATCAGTGAGTACAAGCCCAAACTGGCGAGGAGCGAGAAACCAAGCGCCCCGACAAATCCTTCCCACGTTTTCTTTGGGCTAATGTGCGGCACCAGCGGATGGCGTCCGATCACGCTGCCGGTCAGGTATGCTCCCATGTCGCTGAACTTCGTGATCGCGATGCAGTAAAGAACATAGAACTGGCCTGTCACCGCGCCCCCCGCCGTCCGCGGTGTGACATAGACAATCTTGGTGATGAAATTATAAAGCCAGAGCACGTAAAGGAGGCCGAAGAGCGTGTAAGCCATCGTCCGCAAAGCGGCGTCATCGCGCAACGCGCTGAACATTTGTCGCGTGAAGACGGTGAGAAGAAAAAAGAGCAGCACCGCCATCTCGTAATCGTAGGAGCGCGCCGGGCCATAGACCGAGAAATAATAAAAGCTGCCGACGAGCATCGCGCCTCCGCAGAGCATGCCTGTGATCTTAAAGTTAGGCAGCCCGCGCTGATCGAGCATGGTGTAGAACTCCCAGAGCGCGATCATTCCGACGGTCCCGATGAGAGCGAAAAAGGCCAGCTCATACCCCGAAAAAACGATGACAAGCGCGACCGTCCAGAGGGTGATGGTGCTTGCAAAACGCAAAATGAACGTCAGCCGTGCGGTCGGCGGAGTGACGGTCGCTTTCTCGAGGGTCGCGGACATGCAGCCTGCATCATCTTAAGTCAGGTCGCTTTGTCCACAAATGTCTGCGCGCGACGAAGCTGACTATCGCTCACAAAAGGAAAACGGATCATACTCCCGCGCGCAGCACGTCGCTACGAAACAAAGCCGCTCCTTTCCTCCACTTTTCTCTTTGGAAAATGGCAGCCGCATTTTTCAATTTCGTTACGGCCTGATTCGCCTAGCTTTGCTCCGTGCAGCAGATGATGAAGGCATTGGTGAAACGGGAGCCCGAGCCGGGGCTCTGGCTCGAGGAAGTGCCGGTGCCGGCGGTAGGTGACGACGATGTCCTTATCCGGATCAAGAAAACTTCAATCTGCGGCACCGACGTCCACATCTATAACTGGGACGCCTGGTCGCAAAAAACGATCCGGGTACCGATGGTGATCGGGCATGAATACGTCGGAGTCATCGAGCGCGTCGGGAGCCGTGTGAAAGGCTTCGCTCCCGGCGATCTGGTGACCGGCGAAGGGCACATCGTGTGCGGGCATTGCCGGAATTGTCTGGCCGGCCGCCGCCACCTTTGCCCAAACACGCAAGGCGTCGGTGTCAATCGTTCGGGTGCGTTCGCGGAGTTTCTCTCGATCCCAAAGTCGAACGTCTGGCACGCGGACCCGAGCATCCCGCTCGATGTCCTCTCCTGTTTCGATCCGTTAGGTAACGCCACCCACACCGCGCTCTCATTCGATGTGGTCGGTGAGGATGTGCTCATTACCGGCGCCGGACCGATCGGCTGCATGGCGACGGCAATCGCGCGCCACGCCGGGGCGCGCAACATCGTTGTGACTGATGTGAATCCCTATCGACTCGACCTGGCGAAAAAGATGGCGAGGAACGTCTATCCGCTCGATGTACGCAGCGGGGACTTGGCCGGCGCGATGCAGGCGCTCGGGATGAAGGAAGGTTTCGATGTCGCGCTCGAGATGTCAGGCAGCCCAAGGGCGATGGCCGATCTCCTCCCGGCAATGTTTCATGGCGGGAAAATCGCGTTGTTAGGCATTATGCCCGATACGGCCGCGATCGATTGGAACCTGGTTGTCTTTAACGGCCTAACGATTAAAGGAATCTACGGCCGCGAGATGTACGAAACGTGGTACAAGATGACGGCCATGATCCAGAGCGGGCTCGACATTTCGCCCGTCATCACTCATCGCTTCCCGTATACTGACTTCAAGGAAGCGATCGAGCTGATGAAGTCGGGCAACTCCGGCAAAATCGTGCTCGACTGGAGCCATTGACGCGACGACAGAACGACCACGTCTGCCCAGTCATCCGGATCCATGCTATCGAATCGGTTACTCGGACCTCAGCGCGATTACCGGATCGACGCGCATTGAGCGCAGGGCGGGAATGTAGCTCGCGAGAAGAGCCACGCCGCCGAGGATAACTGTGATCGCGGCGAAGGTTGCCGGATCGGTCGCGCTCACCCCGAAAAGCAGACTTGCCATCAGTCGAGTGAGACCAAGCGCGCCCCCGATTCCGATCACGACTCCGACTGCGACAAAGCGCAAGGCCTCAGCCAAGGTCATGCCGAGGACGTCACTTTTCTGCGCGCCGAGTGCCATCCGAATGCCTATCTCTCGGCTGCGCTGGGCGACAGAGTAACTCATGACTCCATAGATGCCGACAGCCGCCAGAATCAGTGCGAGCCCGGCAAAGAGGCCGAGTAAGAGCATGCTGAAGCGTTGTCGTGCGACCGCTTGCGACACAATCTCAGACATCGGCCGGATTTGTGAGACCGGTTGATCCTTATCGACCATCCAGATTGCATCGCGGACCGACGTGACCAGGCTCGACGGATCGACCGCAGAGCGAACGACGAGCGCGTTAGGCGGAAAGTCTCGCACCTGCTGATAGGAGAGATACATCTGCGGCTTGGGCGCGGCGACGAAATCGTTTTGCCTAACGTCTCTAACTATGCCGATGACAGTGCGCCATGGAGTATCTTCGCTCGCCGAGCCGGGTTTGAGGCGTTTTCCGACCGGATCCTGCCCCGGCCAGTAGCGCGCCGCGGTTTTCTCGCTGATCACGACAACACGCGGGGCGTTGTCGCTGTCACCATCCGTAAAGTCACGACCTTTGACGAGCGGGATCTGCATGGTGCTGAAGTATCCCGGGCCGACGACGCGCATGACAACATCGGGGCGCTCGTCGGGCGGCGGGTCAGGCCGGCCCTCGATTCCAATCGGCATGGAATCGCCATCATAGGTAAAGGGGAGATTATTACCCACTCCGACTGATCGCACCCCGGGCAGCGTCTGCACGCGGCGCACTACCTCCCGGAAGAAGGCGGAACGCCTCTCTTTGGTCGGATATTTCGTCTCGGATAAGGCTACCTTGGCGGTGAGAAGGTGGTCAGGATTAAAGCCGGGATCGAGATGGCGCAGACGGATGAAGCTGTTGATCAAAAGACCGGCTCCGATGAGCAAGAGGAATGAAACAGCGACTTCCCCGCTAACGAGTAAGCCGCGCAGGCGGTGGCCTGTGCTCGCGTCCCGTCCGCGTTCCTTCAGGTTGTTATTTAAGTTAAAGCCTGACGCCTGGATAGCTGGAGCCAGGCCAAAGATGAGCCCGGTGAACAGAGCTATGAGCGCGGCAAAGGCGAGAACTTTGCCATCGATCGCAATTGCCTGTGTGAGCGCGATCGTCGGGGGAATGAATTTCTCCAATAGGTCGAGTCCAAGAATAGCGAGAAGCAAGCCTGCTCCGCAGCCGGCGGCAGCGAGGAGCAGACTTTCAGTGAGAAATTGCCTAACGAGACGGGAACGTGTCGCGCCGAGAGCCAGTCGAAGCGAAATTTCCTTCTCACGTGCGGCCGCACGAGCCAGCAGCAGGTTAGCGACATTGGCGCAGGCGATGAGAAGCACGAACGCGACCGCGCCGAGCAGGACGAGCAAAGCCGGCCGGATCTCGCCGACGAACTCTTCGCGCAAAGGTGTGACTTTGGCGCCGATGCGCACATTGTCCTCCGGATATTGCTGCGCGAGGCGGGCGGCGATCGCGCTCATCTCGGCCTTTGCCTGCTGCAGAGTCAGGCCGGGTTGTATCCGGGCGATGACTTCGAGATAATGATTGCCACGCGCGGCCGCTTCCTCAGCCGTGAAGGCGAGCGGCACCCAGAGTTGTTCTTGCCAATCGGTCATCCTGGGTAACTCCACGGTCGCTGGCATGACTCCGACTACCGTGTAACTCTCATCGCTTAGATTGATCGCACGACCTATCACGCCCGGCTCGGCGCCGAAACGCCGGCGCCAGAGGCCGTCGCTCAGGATTACGACGTGGGTACCGGGGGTATCTTCCTCCGGCCGGAAGCTGCGTCCGAGTTGCGGCTGGATCCCGAGTAAATCGAAAAGATTTGCCGAGACGCGGCGCGCATCGAGACGCTCCGGTTGACCGCTTCCGGTAAGGTTATAACTCCGCGGGGCCATTGCAGCCATGCCCGCGAAAACGGTGTTCTGGCGTTGCCAATCGAGAAAGTTCGCGGGCGAGGGCGTGTTCTTCGGGAACCCGAGATGGCTCGCATCTTCCCAGATCATCACAAGCTGATCCGGATTCCTGAATGGCAAAGGGCGAAGCAGGACAGCGTTAACGACACTGAAGATGGCGGTGTTCGCGCCGATGCCGAGCGCAAGAGCTACTATGGCGATAACTGTAAAGCCGGGATTCTTCCTCAGCGTTCGCACGCCGTAGCGTACGTCCTGCACAAACTCCGCCGGCCACATCCAGATTCGCTCCGCGCGCGCTTCCTCTTTCATCTGTTCGAATGCGCCAAAGTCACGCCGGGCCGCATTGCGCGCCTCATCCGGCGAGATCCCCTCGGCAAGATAGCGCTCCGTCAGCCGCTCCAGATGTTCTTCCATCTCGCTCCGCATTTCCTCGTCGGTTCGTTTTTTCTGGAGCAGTGCAGTCATCCGCCGCCACCAGCATGCCAGAGCACTCATGTTCGTTAGGCATTGGCCAGCACTCGATTGATGCCGGCCGCGATCCGCGTCCAGTGTTCTCGTTCCGCGGCCAGTTGTTTCCGGCCTTTGCCGGTCAAGGTGTAGAAGCGCGCCTTGCGGTTGTTGTCGGAAAGGCCCCACTCCGCCTTGATCCATCCCTGTGCCTCCAGACGGTAGAGGGCGGGATAAAGCGAGCCTTGTTCCACCCGTAGCGCATCCTGCGAGATTTGGTGAATGCGATCCGCGATCCCAAGTCCATGCCGCGGGTCGTGTTGCAGGGCGCGCAGAATCAGCATGTCGAGCGTGCCGTAAAGAAGATCGGATTTTTCCTTTGCCATAACGCCTCACCCAGAACGTCTGGGTGAGCCCTTCGCCTGTGTCGCCTAGATTGTCAAGGGAGGACCTGCCGACCGTGACTGCTCGCGATTAGAACGTCGCATCTGCACAGCGTTATGTTGTGCGGGCATCTCCTTTGTAGCGGAGACACGCGGGCAGTGTAATGCTGAGCAGCACACTCTAAGAATGAATGTCGCAGGGCAGCATTACCGGACGATTTGGCTGAAAGCCAATGACCCCGAGGTCGTGCAATTAATCGATCAACGGGCTTTGCCGCACCGCTTTGTCATCGAGGAGGTGGGTACGGTCGAGCAGATGGCGGAGGCGATCAGAGACATGCACGTGCGTGGGGCGGGCCTGATCGGCGCGGCTGCGGGTTACGGGATGTATCTGGGAATGTTGGCGGGAATGGCGTTAACCGCCGCGGCGGAACGTTTGCGCGCGACGCGTCCGACGGCGGTGAATCTCGCCTGGGCGATCGAGCGTCAATTGGCGCGGATCGCGAGCGGCGGGACAGTCCCCGAAAAAGTCTCGCTCGCTCGCGAGACGGCGGAAGCAATCGCCAATGAGGATGCAGAACATTGCCGGCAAATCGGGATCCATGGACTGCAGTTACTCGAAAGGCTCGCGCGCGGAAAAAGTGGTCGCCCAGTGAATGTGCTCACACATTGCAACGCCGGCTGGCTCGCTTTTGTCGATTACGGGTCGGCGACGGCGCCGATCTACGCCGCGCACGATCGGGGCGTGCCGGTGCACGTCTGGGTAGATGAAACACGACCGCGCAATCAGGGCGCGAAACTGACCGCGTGGGAGTTGGGCGAACACGGCGTGCCGCACACCGTCATCGCTGACAATACCGGTGGTCATTTGATGCAGCGGGGCGAGGTGGATCTCGTGCTCGTGGGAACCGATCGCACGACCTACACCGGCGATGTCGCGAATAAGATCGGCACTTACCTGAAAGCGCTTGCGGCCAAGGATAACAACGTGCCGTTCTATGTCGCGCTGCCCTCATCGTCCTTCGATTGGAAGATGCGCGATGGCCTGGCGGAGATTCCGATCGAGCAACGTGGACCGGAGGAGGTAAAGCACGCCGATGGCTGGGTCGCCGGCGAGATGGTGGAGGTGCGGCTCACGCCGGAAAAAACTCCGGCGGCGAACTACGGATTTGATGTCACGCCGCGGCGGTTGATCAGCGGACTCATCACCGAGCGCGGGATTTGCCAGCCTAACGAGAAAAGCATTTGCGCAATGTTTCCGGAGCACGCGCCCTGATGGAAACCGGCACAGTCAAGTTTCACTATGAATCCGATGGCGTGGAGTTGGGGCCGTTTGCGGCTTTCGAAGAATTGAATGCCGCACGACAAGAGTTAGCCCGGATGGGGTTGCTGGGTGTGGATGAGAACGGGATCGGTTTTGGCAACGTCAGTGTCCGGGATGGCGCCGATGATTCGTTTTACGTCACCGGCTCCGGCACTGGTGGGTTGTCAGACTTAGGACCGGAGCACTATGCGAAGGTGACGGCCTGGGATTTCGAGCGCAACTGGCTGCGCTGCGAGGGTCGCACGATTGCCTCCGCGGAGTCACTTACTCACGCCGCGGTTTACGCTATGGCCGCGGACGTTCGCGCGGTGGCGCATGGGCATGACCGCGCCCTTTGGCATTGGCTGTGCGAGAGAGGGTCTGTCACCGCCACCGATGTGGCTTACGGCACACCGGAGATGGCGCGGGAAGTTATGCGACTTTTGCGTGCAGGTGATGTTCGCCAGACCAAGATCTTCGCAATGGGTGGCCACAAAGACGGCATTGTCGCTTTCGGTTCGGATTTGCGGCAGGTAGTCAATACGCTGACTACAACGCGCAACCGCGCTCGGCCTTAAGGCTGTGCGTGAAGCAAAGGCTTGGCGGTGCGACGGCGATTTACCACTTGATTGCCGCCGCCGGTGCGAACTGGCGGCTGGCCAATGCTTCGGCCCGGCCCACCGGGCATCACGCGTGTGGCCGGATCGGGTCGGCGGTGGACGACGGGCCGGAATCCAACGTTAGGCTGACGCTGAGTGAGGATAGGCGGACGCAATCGCGGATCAGTGCGATTGCGACGCGGCTGAAAGGTCCTGGGATTTTGGGTAATGACAGTTATGAAGGAAGTCGTGGGGAGATAGCAATAAGGGCTATCGACAAAATCCGGCCCGTAGTCCCAGCCGTAGCCATAGTCATCCGGGTAGGGAATATTGTTGGGTTGACTATAAATCAGTTGAGGATAGGCGGCGTAGGAATCGGCATACGGCTGAGCACTCAGATCTGCGGCCGAGTCCGCGGGAATCGAGTCACTGGCGGGCGCGGTGGAAGCATTAAGGTTAGCAAAGGAAGCTTCCTGAGCGGCGAGAAGTTTCTCCCGGGTCGCGAACGCAGCCTGGCGATCTGCGAGCCGTTGTTCCTGCGCCGCATAACGTTCGGCCCGGAGTCGCTCATCGACGCGACGATCGATTTCCGCGTTGCGTTCCGCTTCCGATTCGTGTCTGGCGCAGGAAGCAAACGATAAAGCAAGCAACGGTAGCGCGAAGATAAGCACGGTTGCGAGTCGTCCGAAGCCGCGCTGCCGATTCTTTACCTGCCCGGTTGCACTGGCGAAGATCACTCCTGAATATCGACCTCTGCGCGGTGCTTGCAAACTCGTTCCCGAAGGGTGGGACCATCTCAGGCGAAGCGATTCGGATTCAGCAGGCTCAGGTCGATGCTCGGCCGTTGGCCGCTCAGGATCTCTGCGACGAGCAGGCCGGTAATGGGAGCGAGCGTCACACCAAGCATGGCGTGACCGGACGCGGCAGTAAGATTCGAGAAGCCAGCGATGCGGCCGAGATATGGCATTCCATCGGGCGACATCGGCCGATAACCGAACCACGGTTCAATCCTGGCGAAGTCTTCAGGGGAAAAATCCGGAAAGTATGATTGCGCCGCGAGCTTGATTTGCTCGACCCGCTCGGGCAAGACCGCGCGGCTGTGCCCACTCAGTTCCATCGTGCCGCCGAAGCGCAGCCGCTCGCCTAACGGAGTCACAGCGACGCGATACTCGGTCAGGATCATCGGTTTGGTGAACTGGAAGCGCGGCCGCTCGATCGTTAGGCTATAGCCTTTGCCCGGCTGCATCGGCAGATCGATCCCGAGGCCGCGCATGGTTTCCCCTGCCCACGAACCGGTCGCGAGCACGTACTCATCGGCGACCAGTTCGCCGGCAGTGGTCGACACGCTCGTCACCCGTCCGCTCGCAGCCTTCCAGCCGACGACGCTTGTATTCCAGTGGAAATTTACACCCTGCTCTTTCAGCAGCGCGATCAGGGTCGCGACCAATTTCGCCGGCGTGAGGTGAGCGTCGATCGGGAAATAGATGGAGCCGACAACGTCGAGGCGCGCCCCCGATTCCATCTCCGCGGTTTCTTTTGCATTGAGGACACGGGCTTCGATCCCGAGCTCGTTCGCGATGCGGCCGAGAAGCCCTGCTTCGTGCGCGAGTCCCTCCTCTGTTTTGCAGAGATTGAGCAGCCCTTCGGTGCGCAGCTCAAAGGCGTTGCCCGTCTTCTCCGCCAGTTCGACAAAAAGCTGGCGGCTGGCCAGGCAAAGATCACGCAGCACCAGCGCCGCGCGGCGCATGTGCGCCACCGTGCAGCTGCGTGCAAATAACCAACTCCAGCGAAGCAAATCGAGGTCGAGCCGCGGCTTGAGGTAAAAGGGACTGCGCGAGCTCAGCATCCATTTCAACCCCTGCCAAACCATCCCCGGCGCCGCGACCGGCACGACATGGCTGGGCGAGACATAGCCAGCGCTGCCGTAAGCGCACGAACCCGCGCTCTCTGAATTGCGCTCGACAACCGTGACCGAAAAACCGGCGCGCCCCAAATAGTAGGCGATGGAGAGACCGACAATGCCTCCGCCGCAAACAAGCACCGTGCGCGCATCACTTGGGCGTCGCGTCATTTACTCGATTCGAAACTCAATCGTGCCCTGGCCTGCGCGTGGCGATTTCCACATCGGGAGACAAGTTCGCAACTCGTTGGATGACTGGTTGCGCATCCTGAAGCGCAAATGCGCAGTCGTTAGGCGGGGGCTTCGCGATGCACCTCGCGCGCTGTCTTGTCCTCGCGCATTCCCAGGAAAACCGGGGCGCGCAGCTTCAGGTCGCGCGTCCATTCCGCGAATCTTACCTGACAAACAAAGATCGGATTAATCCAGGTCATTTTGCGCATCATCCCGGGGGTGATCCCCTGCGACCATTTGCCGGCGTGCTTTGACGGCAGGTCGACAAATGGACAATCGGCGCGCTCTTCCGATTTCATTTTTTTGTGCAGAAGCGCGAGCATTTTGGTGTCGAAGCCGGTGCCAACCTTGCCGGCGAAACAGAGCTTTCCCTGCTCGTAGTAGCCGACAAGCAGCGCCCCAAAATGTTTCCGCGCCCCGGCCGGCGGCGTGTAACCGCCGATCACGAATTCCTGCTCGTTGCGGCTCTTGATTTTGATCCACGCGCCGCTCCGCCGGTCCGGTTCGTAAACGGAGTTGGCCAGTTTTCCGATGATCCCCTCGAGGCCGCGCTTTTTCACTTCATGAAGCAGCGCCGCCGGATCCTCGCCGAGTTCTGCGGAGTAACGGATCGGATCGCCGGCTGCGCCGCAGAGTTGGCGAAGCATTTGCTTCCGGCTCGTTAGGGGAAGTCCGGTCAGCTTCTTTCCGTCGAGCTGGAGCAGGTCGAAGACGTAGTAGTAGAGAGGCGTCGCGCGGCCTTCCATCTCGTAGTTTTGCAGGAGTTGAAAAGAGGAATGGCCTTGCTCGTCGAGCGCGACGATTTCGCCGTCGATCACGCATTCCTCGCACGGGAGCTGAGCGATCGCGTCCGCGATCTCCTGGAATTTTTTCGTCAGGTCGTTTTCGTTGCGCGAAATCAATTTCACTTTCGCGCCGGACTTCACCGCAAGGATGCGGAAGCCGTCGAACTTAAGCTCGTAAATCCAGTCGCCGCTCGTGGGCGGCGTTTCGACCAGCTTCGGTTTCATCGCCGGGACAAAACCGGGTTTGGCCGATGGCAATGAATCTAGAAGAGTGATCGCGTTTCCAACTTTCGCGGCAGGCGCAGATTTCTTCTTCCGACTCGCGTCGCGGCGGACGACCGCTTTGCGAATTCGCTCGCGCAACGAATTCTGTGGGCTCTCGCTGCCGTCGCTGGCTCGGTTTGATTGCCATTCGGCGTCCCGATCGCGCGCGATCTGCTGCATCGTGCGGCCGGTCTTGACCGATTGGTCGTCGTGCTTGGCCGAAATCGGTTTGACGTCGGCGTCGCTTTTCAAAAGCAGCCACTGATTCTTTCCGCGATCGCTCCGGGTGCGAATCAACGCCCAGTCGCCCCTGGCTTTCTCCCCTTCGAGCACCATGTGGATGCGACCTTCCTCGAGCGCCTCGAGTGGCTTCTCGCCGTGGACATAATAATTGCCACGGTCCCAGACCATCACTGTCCCGCCGCCGTAGTTTCCTTCCGGGATCACACCTTCAAAATCTTTGTAATCGATCGGGTGATCCTCGACCTCGACTGCAAGATGTTTCTCGCCGCGCTTCCACGGCAGTCCTTTGGGCACCGCCCACGATTTCAACACGCCGTCCATCTCGAGGCGGAAATCGTAATGGAGCCGGCTGGCATCATGTTTTTGAATGACGAAGCGCGATGCCCCTGCAACGCGTTTCGGCCGCGGCTTCTTTGACCCGCTCGGCTCGGCCGTGACCGTGAAGTCGCGTTTGCGTCGGTATTCGGTCAGCCCCATTCCAGAACGATCCACCGGGGGCGAGGAAAATGCCACCCGGATCGCACCTGTAGCCGAGATCAGCGATCTCGCCTACAAGGCGATCTGGCAATGGTCTGGTTCGATTTGCCTAACGACTGCGGGAACGCCGGCTGCTCGTCGTCATTTCCTCCGCGTCGGCATCTTCCGCTTCCTCGTTGACGATGTTCTCAGCGATCTCGGTCAATTTCTCGTCGGCCGCGCCTTCCTCATCGAGGGTTTCCTGGAGGAGGTCTTCCGCTTCGTCTTGCTCGAGGATGGAAGCGAACGTGCGCGCCACGCCGTAGCCCGCCATCTCGTAGTGTTCGACTCGCTGGGCGGCCGCGATGATGCCGGCGTCGATGACTGAGTCGGGGCCGTCCTCGTTCATCATCTCAGAACCTTCCTCGATCAATCCCTGCATTCCTTTGCAGGTCTTGCCCGTCGGCTTTTTCCCGAGCTTTTGAAAGATTTCATCGAGCCGCTCGACGTGGCCGCGCGTCTCCTCGAGATGGCTCTCCAGTGCCTCCTTCAACTCTGAGGTGGAAGCTTTCTTCGCCATCTTCGGCAATGCCTTCACCAGCTGGTTCTCAGCGTTGTAAAGGTCGCGCATTTCTTCGATCCATAATGTTCGGAGTGAGTCTATTTTCATATTCTGTTTCCCTGGTTTGAGTTCCTGCTCGGGCCATGCCGGCGGGTATTTCTTCCTGCGGAATGACCCCGCAACTGTGGAAACGGATGGCAAGCGCAGGTTGCGTGTGTCGGATCTTTTTTCCGCGCAAAAGCGACTGATTTGGTGATTCGTTAGGCCAAAAGCGCCACCATCACGGTTGCTCCCGCAGGCAGTCGGGACTGGGCGGCGATCTGCAGAAGAGCATTGGCGCGGCTTAAAGCAAAGAGCGCGTGCGACTCCTGTCGCCCCGTCGGGGTAAAGATTTCACCTTCCAACCGGCCACGCAGGTAATGCGGCCGCTCGTCATCGTTCACCGCCTCGACCGCGAGACGCGCCGGCACTTCGCGCAGCGCGAGATTTTCATCCGATGCGCCACTCATTTTCAAAAGCGCCGGTCGAACAAATTTCAAAAATGTGACAAATGCCGAGACCGGATTGCCCGGCAATCCAAAGATGAAACAAGCTCCCGCGCGACCGAAGAGAAACGGTTTGCCCGGCTTGATCGCGACCCGCCAAAGATCGATCTCGGCGCCGAGCGCGCGCAGCGCCGGCTTCACCAGATCATGCTCGCCGACCGAAACCCCGCCGCTCACGACGAGCGCGTCATTGCCGAGGCCGCGGAGGAAAAGTTCCTTCATGCGCTCGAGATCATCTGGACAATGCTCCACCAGCCTAACGAGTGCCCCGGCGCGCATCGCCAGCGCCTGGAGCATGATGGCGTTGCTCTCGAAAATCTGCCCGGCGCGCGGGACGCTCCCCGGCTGCGCCAATTCATCGCCCGTCGAGATAATTGCGATTCGCGGCTGCGCGCCGACTTCGAGTTGCGCCAGACCTTGCGAAGCGAGCAGCGCCAGCAGTGGCGCGCTCAGCAGTTCGCCTCGGGTGACAATTTTCTGGCCTGCGGCAAGATCGCAGCCTTTGCCGCGAATGAATTCGCCGCGTTCGACATCGCCATGCACGCGAATCGTTTCGCCTTCGCGGGTCACCTCTTCTTGCATGATGACCGCGTCCGCTCCGGCCGGGAGGGGCGCACCGGTAAAAATCCGCAACGCCTCGCCCGCCGCGATCGTTAGGCAGAGATCGGCGCCAGCCGGTTGCTCGCCGACGACGCGCAGCGTCGCCCCGACGCGACACGACTCGGCCCGCACCGCGTAACCATCCATCGCTGAGTTGTCGAACGCCGGTAAGGGTCGGGAGGCGAAAAGATCGCGCGCCGCGAACCGGCCTAACGAATCAAGGAGCGTGGCCCTTTCGTTAGGCAAAGGACCCACCTTTGCCAGCACCGCGGCCAACGCATCTTGCTCGCTCGTCATTGCACCACCACGTCGCCCACGGCGGGGTCGCCGTCCAGAATATCGGCTGCGATGAAAGGACGTTTCTGCTCGGTGCTCAGTCTGAGGTGGGCTGTCTCGCCGCTCAGCGCTCCGATCGACCGCAGCGCCTTTCCCGGCGCTGGCACATAGAGGTTTGACTCCAAATCGACCAGGACGAACCCCCGCTTCTTGTCGACCAGCGCAATCTCGCCGACCACGATCGAGGGTTGTCTCCCGCTCGCGTCAACTGCCGCCGGTTTCGGTCTGGCGGCGCAGCCGGCATGAACGAGTGCCGACCCGACCGCGGCGGCGATCCCGAGCCAACGGAAAGGAGAGAAGCGAGCGATCCGCATGGCGCCAGAGGTTCGGTTGACGAGAATGACTCGCCCTCGATATTCTGGCAACTTCGACGGCGCACTGGGTGAGGTGGCTGAGTGGTCGAAAGCAGCGCTTTGCTAAAGCGCCGTACCTCAAAAGGGTACCGAGGGTTCGAATCCCTCCCTCACCGGTTTTTTCGGCGGATCAAACAGGTCGTGGGGTTCAGGGTCGCCAGAATTGCCGCTTCGGCATCGCTTCCGCCGGGGCAGACACTAAAACTCGCCACGAAACCGGATCGCGCCATAGGGCGAGCCGCTTTCGTTGTGATAACGAGCGTCGGTCCGATGAAAGTCAAACTGCCGGTAGGCGGCATAGCCACCTTCAAAGGTCACGGTAAGAGAAGAGCTGAGTTTCCATTCCAAGCCACCGCCGGTTCGCAGCTCGTCATAGTTCAGCCAGGCGTTATTGAGGGCGTTGTAGCCATGGCTGCTTCCGAAACGGTCGTCGACGCGAAAGCTGTTTGCCTTCACATCAGCGCCGACAAAGAGGGTAGCGTTGCGCGACACCTGGTATTCAATCCGCGGGGTGGGGAGGACGAAATTCAGGAGCCAGTCAGGCGCTAGCTTCCAGCGAATTCCACCACCGGGAAGAACCGGATAGTGACTCTGCAGGTTCACTCCGACTCCAAGAACAAGCTGGAGATCGGGACTATAAATGTAGGTGCCTCCGAGAACGAACGGTACGTTAAAGGTGTTGCCATCGAAGTGATCGAAGGTCGTGCCGTAAAAGCCGGGCTGAGCTTCCAGCCTAACGAGTATGGAATCGGAAAATTTGGTGTCGAGACCCACGATCGCGTTTGTCGCCTGAAGAGTGTTGGGTAGCTGTGCGCCGCCATTCGGGAAATCAAAGGAGTAGCGTTCCCACTGACCGCCGAGCCGGAGGATGCCAAAGCTAACTCGTGGCGTGTAGACAAAGAGGAGATTGGAGTAGTATTCGTTGAAATCCTTCACGTCGCGCGCGCCGCGTGCCACTTCGCCGTTGCCGAGGTAAGCCTGATCGATCTCGAATTCGCCGGAAAAGTTAAAAGGTTCCTCCACTGCCTCGGGCACGGTAGGCGGGGTAATTTCCTTGGCGTCGCCGGCCAGGAGCGGAGAGACAAACGCAAACGTGAAGAGAAGAAACGGCCAGGTTTTCATCTGCTGCCTTCGCGCTGGAAGATCTCAGCCGCTTTCAGAATGTCCTTCCGCATTGCGCCCTCTGAGGCTAAGCGTTCGACCCCATGCAAGTCAGCCAGGGAATCGGATGAAACAAAGTCACCCCGCCACGCGAGGGTGGAAGACCGGCCGCCGAGATCGATCGGCCAGAGCTGGTAAAGAGTGAGAGACACATTATAACCGCCGCTGGCATAGTAGAGACCATCAGCCACCTGGGCGCCGGCCCCGGCGGTGGAGCGGTTATAGGAAGCCCCGAGTGTTACGACACCCTGGTCTTCCACCTGGAGCAGTTCCCAGTAAAGGTCGGGCCGAAGTGAGCCTTTGCCGTCAAGCAGGCCGGTGCTTTGCAGAAAACTGCCGAACTGTCGATTCACCCGCGGTTGTTGCCTAACGAGTCCGGCAAACTCTTGTCCAGGCTGGACCGAATGCCGGCTGTGACTGTAAGGCGCGGCCGCGGCCGCTCCGCCGGAGACAAAGCTTTGCGCGCGCCTGGTAAGAACGTCGATCCAGAACGGGAAGACAGGTTGACCGGGAGAATATTTTTGCGCCTCCGCCTGGCTGAGTTGCAGCTCCGGCGCCATTTTTTCCGTGGCGGCGACCAAGGACTGCACGGCGGAATTTTTCGGCGGGTTCTGCAGCTTCGAAAAAGCGGAGGCGGATGGTGACCCAGAAATGTCGGAGTGGAGAAAGACCTTTAATTCGCGATGCGCAGTCGGATTAAAGCGCTTCATCGCGGCAATTACTTTGGCCGGCGGATTGGGCACGACAAAACAACTCTGGACAGAGAGGTAACGATCGGTGCTCATTTTGTTGCCCGCCGCGGTCTTGATTTGTCCGCTGGCCAAATCGTTGAGGTTGACTTTGCCAAAGACGGAAAAGCTGGCCATCTCCGAGATCGGATCGGCGGCGCAGAGAGCGAGCGGAGAAAGGAAAAGGAGACCGATAGAGCGGGAAAAGAAAATGTTTCTCATGGCGTAAATAGAAACGTGCGCCATCGGCCCGGCAGCCGTTTTCTAGTGTCAGGAAAACCTTGCGGTTGTCAAACCTGCGCCATCCGGTTGCAAAGGACCTCATTTGCCCTAGTGGAAAAGGATGAACGCTTGCGACTGATCCTCGCGCGATGAGTGATACGATCATCTGCCTCGATAGCCTAACGAAATCTTACGGGGAAGTGGAAGCGGTGCGCGATCTGTCGTTCGAGATCCGGCGCGGCGAAATCTTCGGCTTTCTGGGCGCGAACGGGGCGGGCAAAACGACCACGATGCGGATGCTTTGCGGTTTCGTGAAACCGACAGCCGGCGGAGCGACCATCAACGGGCTCGACGTGTGGCGGCAGCGGCGGATCGCAAGAGCCAAGTTTGGTTACATGGCCCAGAAGTTTAGCCTTTATCCTGATCTCACGGTGCTCGAGAACCTGCGCTTTTTCTCGGGCGCCTATCGAGTTCGCCCTAACGAGATGCCGAAGCGAATCGAGCGACTGCTCAGGCAGATGGACTTGGAGGAAAAACGGGACGTGCCCGCCGGCAGCCTCTCCGGCGGCATGCGCCAGCTCCTCGCCCTCGGCTGCGCGCTGGTGCACGAACCGCCGCTCCTTTTTCTCGATGAGCCCACCTCGGGACTCGACCCGGTCCATCGCCAACAGATGTGGGATCTGCTCTATGACCTGGGTAATAGCGGGATCACTATCTTTGTCACCACTCATTACATGGATGAAGCGGAGCGCTGCACGGAAGTCGGTTTCCTGCATACCGGCCGCCTCCTGGCGAAGGCTTCCCCACGCCGGCTAAAGGAGACTTTCAAGGCAAGGCTACTCGAGCTTGATATCAAGCCGGTGATGGCGGCATTGGTCAGGCTAAGAGAAACCCCCGGCATCCTCGGAGTCTCGCTCCGCAGCGGCAGCCTGCGCCTCTATGCACCCGACGCCGAGCGCCTGCTCGATCATTGGAAAGGTAACTGGCCCTTCCCCGAACTCACTCTACAGGACTGGCGGTGGGCGGAACCGGACATGGAGGATGTCTTCACGGCTTACTCACAGGGTTACACTGAGATGCTGAAGCCGTCCGAACGCTCATGAGATTCCGCAACTCATTCCAGGCGATCACGAGCGTCGCGCACAAGGAATTCATTCATATCTACCGCGACTGGCGCATTCTCGTCCTGCTGCTCATTCTACCACCGGTCTTTACGCTCCTTTTCGGACATGCCTTTGAGGTCACGTCGTCAAGTAATGTTCCTGCACTCCTGCAAAACAACGATCGATCTCCACTCAGTGAGGAGTTCACCAACGAGCTACATTCCGGGAGCACCTTTACCTGGAAGGAGACGGGCGCGATTCAAGCGCCGCCAAATCTTCTCGCTGCCGGAGCGAAAGCGGCGGTCATCATTCCGCAGGGCTGGGGCGCGAGTCTAAAGAATGGCGACCCGATACCGCTGCCTGTCTATCTCGATGGCAGCGACACAAACACGGCGAGCGAGCTGGAAGGCCGGCTCCAGGAAAAGCTGGGCGAATTTCAAAAGCAGCAGCGGGACGCAATGATCGAGTCACTCCCCGAAGAAGTCATTGAAATGGGAAAGAAACTGCCGACCGACGTGCGCAAGAGTTTTGTCTCGGCCATGACACCGTGGGACTTGAAGACTCATGTGCTTTACAACCCGAAACAACGTTTCATCGATTATGTCGTGCCGGGAATCATCGGGCTGATCTTGCAGTTACTTACGGTCACCCTGACCGCGTGCACGATTTCGCGAGAACGCGAAAGCGGGACCCTTTCGCAGCTGATGGTGACCTCGCTCCGTCGGAGCGAGGTGGTAATCGGTAAGATGCTTCCGTACCTTGTCATCTCGATTATCCTGATCCTGATTGTGTTCCTCGTTGCGGGTTTGTATTTTCACGTCCGGTTCTATCACTACGCCGTGCTATCGTTGATCTGCCTCCTCTTCCTGCTTTGTTCGTTAGGGCTGGGACTTCTCATTTCGACTTTTTCGCGCACCCAGACACAGGCTATTCAGCTATCGGTCTTTTTTCTTCTCCCGGTGTTTGTTCTTTCCGGCGCCTTCGCTCCCCTGGAACAATTACCGGCCCCAATTCGTTATCTCTCAGAGACTTTTCCGCTGACCCACTTTTGCCGCGCTTTTCGTCTGGTGAATCTCTATCATGCCGGTCCGATGTTTTACCTCGAGGACCTCATTTTCCTTCTTCTGGGCGCCCTGATTACCTTTTTCGGCGCCGCCGTGCTCCTGAAGCGGATCCAGGAATAGGAGAGCGGGAGAAATCCGTTAAACGGACTTACAGCTCAGGAGATCAACCGTTGCCGGCCGCCGGCGAGGACGCAGTAGTGCTGTCGCTGCGACCGTTTTGTTTTCGCTCGGCAGCGTCTTTCAACTCGCGGGATAGTTTCTCCACCCGCTGTCGCATGATTTTCCCGGCTTTGAATTTCACCGTCGCACGCGGCGGAATGACGAAACTGCTGCCGGGCTGGTTGGGATTGCGGCCGACCCGCGGCTTCGTCAGCCGAGGTTGAAAGACGCCGAAGTTACGCAACTCGACGGGAACATTGCGGGCCAGGCTGTCGGTGATTCGATCCAGCGTGCGCTGGACGACGTCAAACACCTGGTGCTGCACCATCCCGGTCTCGTTGCTGATCGACACGACGATGTCGCGCTTAGTGAGCTTACTCATGGTGTATGGGAATCGTCCGCCGAGCGGAGGTTGAGCGGGCCTTTGCTACAAAAAAATTGCGGTCTGTGGGCAAAGTTTCTTCTGCCACAAGCGCCTCTCCAGCGGCACGTTCCGAGGTAAGGTTAGCGCGAAACAGTTCCGGCCTCAAAGTCGCGGCCAAGTAGCCGCGCCAGAGCAACGCCCAAAGCGCTGCGCCCGAGCAAAGCTTTGCGGCGCGCCTTCAACTGGCCCTGGAGGAGACCAAGCCTGGTAAAAACAAGATTCCAGTCCGCCTCCAGCCGGCGTGTATCTTCGCCTGTTAGCTCCCGCACGCCGCGCAGCGAAACGGCCCGTTGCAGCACGTTCATGGTTTTACCGGAAAGGTCAGCGACCAGGTTTAACCCCGTGAAAATATGCTCCGCCTCTTGCAGCACGGTGACGCGGACCTCCGTGAACTGGCGTTCCTGGTCCGCCGAAATTATCGGTTTCGCCCGGTCGAGCGCGTAAGTAATGAAATCGTGCAGCTTCTTCCAGCTATCCATCAGCAGGGTAAGCAGGCGAAGATTTTTTTCCAAAGTCAGGTCTCTCATCCGGAATTTGAAACGCTCAACATCTGCATCGTCTCATCGAGCTTTTGCAGACCATCGATCAAGAGATGGGTCCAGGGCCGGGTCACCGTTTGCACCTGGCTGATGATTCCTTCTTCAAAAAAGAACCGTCCCTGGCGCCATCGGAAAACCTCGGCGACTGCCGCTTCGCCTTCGAGAGTGCCGTAGGTGGCGTGGCGCACCATTCCGTGATGGAGGTAAATTTCACCGGTGCCGCGGCCCGAGATAAATGCGAGACGCCCGCTCCGTTGGCCCATGCAACTCATTTGCAGGATCTCGGCCGCGGAAAATTGATTGAGGTTGCCGATGAGTGAGTGGCACGGATCGATCCCCTCGGCCGGGGAACTGCTTTTCCGTTCCGCGGCCACGACGAGACTCTGCAAATGGCGGCGTAATCGACGATCGCTGCAGTTGGT